>JAJZHC010000118.1 GCA_021804705.1 Pseudomonadota bacterium | reverse complement strand
AGGAACTGCCGTTGATGGGGTCGCCGCCAATGCCGACACTGGTGGACACGCCAATGCCCAGCGCCGTCATCTGGGCGGCAGCTTCATAGCCCAGTGTGCCGGAGCGCGAGACGATGCCCACGTTGCCGCGCTTGTAGATGTGGCCAGGCATGATGCCCAGCATGGCTTTGCCGGCACTGATGATGCCGGCACAGTTGGGGCCCACCACCATGGTGCGTTTGTCCTTGGGATAGCGCATCAGATAGCGTTTGACCCGCATCATGTCCTGGGCCGGAATGCCGTCGGTGATGATGCACACCAGGCGCAACCCGGCATCGGCCGCTTCCATCAGGGCGTCGGCGGCATAGGCGGGCGGCACGAAGGCGAGGCTTGCTTCCGCGCCGGTGGCGGCCACAGCATCCTTGACGGTATCAAAGACGGGGCGTTCCAGATGTTTTTGATGGCCCTTGCCGGGGGTGACACCACCCACCACATTGGTGCCGTACTGAATCATTTCCCTGGCGTGAAAGGTGGCCTTGTCGCCGGTAAACCCCTGCACGATCACGCGCGTGCGTTCATTGATGAGAATACTCATGAATCCAGACCTCCTCGGGCGGCAGCAACGGCTTTTTCTGCGGCTTCAGCCAGCGTGTTGGCGCTGATGATGGGCAGGCCGCTCTCTTGAATGATTTTCTGACCTGCTTCCACGTTGGTGCCGGCAAGGCGCACGATGAGCGGCACCTTGAGGCCACGGGCCGCCTGCACCACTCCTTCAGCCACCCAGTCGCAGCGGTTGATGCCGGCAAAGATGTTGACCAGGATGGCCTTCACGTTCTTGTCCGACAGCACCAGGCGAAAGGCTTCGGCTACGCGTTCGGGCGAGGCGCCGCCACCCACGTCCAGAAAGTTGGCGGGTTCGCCCCCGGCGTACTTGATCATGTCCATGGTGGCCATGGCAAGTCCCGCGCCATTGATGATGCAGCCGATGTCGCCCGAGAGCCCCACATAATTCAGTCCATGCTGGTTGGCCTGGGCTTCACGCGGATCTTCCTGCGAGGGGTCGCGCATTTCGGTGATGCGGGGACGGCGGAACAGGGCGTTGTCGTCGAAGGACATCTTGGCGTCGAGCGCCAGCACCCGGTTGTCCTTGGTGACCACCAGCGGATTGATTTCCACCATGGTGGCATCGAGGTCGCGGAAGGCGCGATAGCAACCCATGATGGCCGTCACGGCCCGGCTGACCTGCTTGATGTTAAGACCCAATCCAAATGCAAGTTCGCGTGCCTGAAATTGTTGCAGCCCCACGGCCGGCTCCACCTGCACCTGGCGCAATGAATCAGGATTGGTTTTGGCAATTTCCTCGATTTCCATGCCGCCCTGGGCCGAGGCTACCACGCGGATGCGCTGGGCACGCCGGTCCAGCACGAAGCCCAGGTAGATTTCACGCTCGAAGGGCTCGGCCACTTCGATGTACAGGCGCTGCACGGCCTTGCCTTCCGGCCCGGTCTGGTGCGTGACCAGCGTCTTGCCCAACAGGTCCTTGGCGGCCTGTGCCACTTCGCCGTAGGTGCGGCACAGCTTGATGCCGCCTGCCTTGCCCCGTCCTCCGGCGTGGACCTGGGCCTTGACGGCCCAATGCCAGCCACCCAGTTCGGTGGCCACATAAACGGCCTGATCGGGACTGTAGGCCACACTGCCACGGGGCACGGGAACCCCAAAGCCAGCCAGCAACTCCTTGGCCTGATACTCGTGAATATCCATGAAAAACGCCTCCTGTTATCGTTACGGCAATGATAGCAGGAGGCGCGTGTGGAAAACCGCTCGATCGCGTGATGAATCACGTCACGAGATGCTGCGGCGTTCCTTTTTGCCAGGCTTCGATGTTGTCGATGAGCTGATCGGCCAGAAACTGCATGGCGCCATCAGAAGCCCAGGCCACGTGCGGGGTGAGGATGAAGTTGGGGCGACGAATGTCCAGGAACGGATGGCCGTTCTTGGGCGGTTCGCTCGTGATGACGTCAAACCCGGCCCCGGCAATCAGGCCTTCGTCCAGTGCCTGGATCAGTGCAGTCTCGTCCACCAGGCCACCGCGCGAGGTGTTGATCAGGATGGCGCTGCGCTTCATCTTGCGCAGTTCGTTGATGCCGATGATGTTCTTGGTATCGGGGGTCAATGGGCAATGCAGCGAGATGACGTCGGATTCGGCCAGCACCTGTTCCATCGGGGTGAAGGTGACCCCTTCCATCTTGGGCGGTACATGGTCGGCATAGAGCACGCGCATGCCAAAACCCTTCTCGGCGATGTGGGCTGTAGCCCGACCCAGCACGCCCTCACCGATGATGCCGAGGGTGGCGCCGTGCAGGTCGCCGATGGTGTGGGTGAAGAAGCAGAACTGGTCGGACTTCTGCCACACGCCCGCTTCCACATCCTCACGGTAGGCCAGGATGTTGCGACGCAGGGCCAGGATCAGCGCAAAGGCGTGTTCCGGCACGGTATGCGTGGCGTAGTTGCGGATGTTGGCCACGGCAATGCCATGGGACTTGCAGTAGGGAATGTCGATGACGTCATACCCCGTGGCAGCCACGGCAATCATCTTCAGGCGCGGCAACTGCTTGAGTGTCTCCTCGCGCAGAGGCACCTTGTTGGTGATGGCCACCGTGGCGCCCTGCAGGCGCTCCACGATTTGCTGGGAGGTGGTTTTCTCGAACTCCACGTACTCATCCGCAAAGGCCGGCTTGCGCACCTGCGCCTTCAATGAGGCGCGATCGAGAAAAACGACTTTACCTGTCATGCTGCCGCCCGTGCCTGGTCCTGGTTCTTGCGCCAGTAGGCCGATGCTGCGGCCACACCGCTGCCCGCCTTGACGGGAATGCCGATGTCCAGCATGGCCATTTCGGCCCCGGCGATGGCACCCATCAACATCAGTTCGTTGAGGTCACCCAGGTGGCCGATGCGGAAGACCTTGCCGGCGACCTTGGACAGACCTGCACCCAGCGACAGGTTGTAGCGTGCATAAGCGCGTGCAATGACCTTGGCAGCATCGAAGCCTTCGGGGACCAGGATGGCCGAGACGGTGTCCGAGTACCACTTGGGATCCTTGGCGCACAGCTTGAGTCCCCAGCCTTCCAGCACGGCAGCGCGCACGCCGCCGGCGAGGTAGGCATGACGGGCCAGGATGTTTTCCAGGCCTTCTTCCTCGATGGTCTTCAAGGCTTCCTTCATGCCATAGAGCATGGGGATGGAGGGGGTGTAGGGAAAGTAGCCCGAGGCGTTGTTCTTGACCATGTCCATGTAGTCAAAGTAGCAGCGCGGGTGCGTGGCGGTCTGGCGTGCGGCCAGGGCCTTTTCGCTGACGCAGGTCACGCCCATGCCGGCGGGCAACATCAGGCCCTTTTGCGAACCGGATACGCACACGTCCACTTTCCATTCGTCCATGCGGAAATCGATGCTGCCCAGGGCGCTGACCGAGTCCACAAACAATAGGGCGGGGTGGCCGGCACTGTCCATGGCCTTGCGGATGGCAGGCACGTCGCTCGTCACGCCGGTGGCGGTTTCGTTCTGGCACACCAGTACCGCCTTGATCTTGTGGGCCTTGTCGGCCTGCAGGGCTGCGAGGTAACGATCGGGAGGAGCGCCTTCGCCCCATTCCACGTCGATGATTTCCACTTCAAAGCCCAGACGCTGGCACATGTCGATCCACAGGTGGCTGAACTGGCCAAAGCGCGAGGCCAGGACCTTGTCACCCACGTTGAGGCAGTTGGTCAGCGCGGCTTCCCAGCAACCGGTGCCGGAGGAGGGAAACACGATGGGCGTGCCCCTTTCGGTTTTGAACACCTTCTTCAGACCCTGAATCACTTCCAGGGCCAGTTCAGGGAATTTGGGCGAGCGATGGTCTTCCATCGGTACCATCATGGCCCGCTGGATGCGGGCTGGTACGTTGGTGGGTCCGGGTACAAACAGAAAATTCTGTCCAGCCATGATCTCAATCTCCTCAAGCGCTAAATATAGTGTCGATCTGTAGGGTGAAAGGCGTGTTGCTTAGCCGTAAACCGGGAACTTGCTGCACAGGGCGCTGACTTCGCCAATCACGCGTTGCGTGGTGACGTCGTCGCCTGGCGCGTCCAGGACATCTGAAATCAGGTGTGCCACCTTTTGGGCTTCGGCGACACCAAATCCCCGGGTGGTCATGGCGGGTGTGCCAATCCGGATGCCCGAGGTGACGAATGGCTTTTCCGGATCATTCGGAATGGCATTCTTGTTAACGGTGATGTGGGCACGACCCAAGGCAGCCTCGGTGTCCTTGCCCGTAATCTTCTTGGCGCGCAGATCCATCAGGAACAGGTGGCTTTCAGTGCCGCCCGAGACGATGCGCAGTCCGCGCTCGATGAAGGTGGCTGCCATGGCCTTGGCGTTGGCCTTGACCTTTTGCTGGTAATCCTTGAACTCGGGCTTCAGCGCTTCGTTGAAAGCGGTGGCCTTGGCCGCGATGACATGCATCAGCGGGCCGCCCTGGATGCCCGGGAAAATCATGGAATTCAGGGGCTTTTCAAATTCTGCCGAAGACAGGATGACGCCGCCGCGGGGGCCGCGCAGGGTTTTGTGCGTGGTGGAAGTGACGAAATGGGCAATGCCGATTGGGCTGGGGTATTCGCCCACGGCGATGAGGCCGGCGTAGTGGGCCATGTCCACCATCAGGTAGGCACCCACGCTATCGGCGATTTCGCGAAAGCGCTTCCAGTCGATGACCATGGAATAGGCAGAGGCACCAGCCACGATCATCTTGGGCTTGTGTTCCTCGGCCAAGCGCTGCACTTCGGCGTAGTCGATCTGTTCGGTATCGGGGTTAAGACCATAGGCCACGGACTTGTAGAGTTTACCGCTGAAGTTGACGGAGGCGCCGTGGGTGAGATGGCCGCCGTGGGCCAGCGACATGCCCAGCACCGTGTCGCCGGGCTGCAGCATGGCCATGTACACGGCCGCATTGGCTTGTGAGCCGGAATGGGGCTGGACGTTGGCGTATTCGGCACCGAAGAGCTTCTTGACGCGATCGATGGCCAGCTGCTCGGCGATGTCCACGAATTCG
>JAJZHC010000117.1 GCA_021804705.1 Pseudomonadota bacterium | reverse complement strand
TGTGGTGTAGTGCTGCGGGTTGGGCAGACCGGTGGCGTTGACGAAGTGGGTGTTGTCCATGCCCAGGGCGCTGGCCATTTTGTTCATGCGTTCGGCAAAGGCATCCTCCGAGCCTGCCATCGCTTCGGCCAGTGCAATGCTGGCATCGTTGCCAGACTGGATGATGACCCCATGGATCAGTTCATCCACGGTAACGGGCTTCAGGGGGTCGATGAACATGCGCGAGCCCTCGGCCTTCCAGGCATGCTCTGACACCGGAATGGGCTGCGAGGGCGACAGTGTTTTTTCTTTCAGGGCCTTGAAGGTCAGGTAGACCGTCATCAACTTGGTCAGCGAAGCGGGCTCGATGCGCTGGTCAGGGTTGAGTGCAGCCAGGAGCTGACCGCTTTCCACCTCGATCAGGGTGTATGCGCGGGCAGCCACATAGGGGGCCGTGAGGGGGGCGTCTGCTGGGGCGGCAATGGCTGGGATGAGACAGAACAACAGAAAGAACGGGTAGAACAGACGACGCATGACAGTAACCTGAAGGCCAAAACCGCCATTATACTCCGCGTCATTTTGGAAATAGGCGCTCCACCTCCACTTCGGTGCTGCCCTGGTTGATGTAACCCAGCTTCCAGGCCGCGGTATAGCTTAAATCGATCAGGCGGTCCGAACGGAACGGACCCCGATCATTGATGCGAACCACCACCGACTTGTGATTGGACAGGTTGGTGACCCGCACATAGCTGGGAATGGGCAGCGTGGGATGAGCCGCCGTCATGGCATACATGTCGTAAGGTTCACCGCTGGAGGTTTTCTGGTTGTGATAGCGCTTGCCGTACCACGAGGCCACCCCTCGTTCCTTGTAAGGCTTGTCTGAGGTATCCGGTACATAAACCTTGCCGAAGGCCGTATAGGGTTTGTTGGCAAACTTGTGCAGCGGCTCCTTTTTGGGGACGGCATCGGGAATGCGATCCAGATGCTCGGGCGGGTGATTTTCCGGGCCGTCATCGAGATAATAGCCCCCCTTTCCAGACCCCGCTGAAGCGGTTTTGGAGGGCGTCGAGGCGCACGCGCCAAGAAGCGCCGAGAGCGACAGGATGATGGCCATGCGCCAGGTGAAATTCATTGTTTGACCAGTTTACGGTGATGGTGAACGCTCATCAAAATGCCAATACTGATGAACAGCGTGACGAGCGAGGTGCCGCCATAACTCAAAAAGGGCAGCGGGACGCCGACGACGGGCAGTATCCCGCTGACCATGCCCATGTTGACGAAAGTGTAAGTGAACAGGGTCATGGACAGCGAACCGGCCACCAGCCGGGCAAAGGGGGTTGAACCTTCATTGGCAATGAACAGGCCGCGCGTGATGATGACCAGCATGGCTGCCAGGAAGACCATCTCGCCCAGCAGGCCGAACTCTTCACCAAACACGGCGAAGATGAAGTCGGTGGTGTGCTCGGGAAGGAAGTCCAGGTGGGACTGCGTCCCCCGTAGCCAGCCCTTGCCGATCAACCCGCC
This sequence comes from Pseudomonadota bacterium, assembly GCA_021804705.1. Lineage (GTDB taxonomy): Bacteria > Pseudomonadota > Gammaproteobacteria > Burkholderiales > Ferrovaceae > JAJZRV01. The sequence goes on along the minus strand of JAJZHC010000117.1, from coordinate 3,583 downwards.
CGAGCCCAGGGCAATCATGGACTGGAGGGTGTGATAACCCGCACCCAGCGGATCCTGGCTGGGATCAAGCAATGTCAGAATGCGTTTTTTCTGATAGTCATGCAGGACGTGCCATACAAAGGGCATGGCAGCGAGGCCCGCCGCAAACAATCCGCCCATGACCTTCCAGGACAGGCCGGCAAAATACAGCACGTAAAAGCCAGAGGAGGCAATCAGCAGTGCCGTGCCCAGGTCTGGCTGGCGGATCACCAGGGCCACCGGAACCAGCAACAGCACGGCGGCCACTACGAAATCGCGCCAGGTGATGGCCTTGCCGCGCCATTCAAAATACCCCGCGAGGGCCAGCGGCAAGGCAATTTTCATCAATTCGGATGGTTGGATGCGCACGGGGCCCATATGGAGCCAGCGTCGCGCGCCATGGCTGACTTCGCCGAACAGCGCCACGCCCACCAGGGCTACCAGGGCCACGACGTAGACCGGAAAAACCACCCGCTCGATTTTATGTGGCGGCGTGATGGCCATGGCCCACATGGCCATGAAGGCGAGCCCCAGGTTGCGCGCCTGGCTTGCAACCTTGCCCATGTCTGAGCCGGATGCGCTGTAGAGGACCACAAAACCCAGTGCCATCAGCAGCAGGCTGGTGTTGAACAGGGTGGGGTCGAGGGGAGCCACCAGTCGTGCGCGCAATTCCTTAATCGTGAGCACTGTCGTCTCCTGCATCATTGGCGTCTGGCACGGCCTTCACCTTTTGCCCCAACAGATAGAAATCCAGAACCTGGCGCGCAATGGGGGCGGCGATGGAGCCGCCGTGGCCACCATTTTCCACCAGCACCGCTACGGCAATTTTCGGTTGATCCGCAGGGGCAAAGGCCACGAACAGGGCATGGTCGCGATTGCGCTCGGCCGTGTGGCTTTCACTGTATTTCTCGCCCTGGCGCACGCCCACGACCTGGGCCGTACCGGTTTTTCCGGCGATGCTGTAGGTGGCGCCAGCCCCTGCCTGGGCTGCCGTTCCCCCTGGTTTCATGACATCCACCATGGCGTCGCGGACAAAATCCACATCAGTCTCCTTGAGTGGCACAGTGCGCACCGTTTCAAGGGGCAGAGTGCGTACCGTGCCGGTGGCGCGATCACGGATGGCGCGCACCAGATGGGGACGCATCATGATGCCACGATTGGCCAGTGTGGCCATGGCCTGCGCCAATTGTAACGGTGTGGCCAGGACGTAGCCCTGTCCGATGCCGCTGATGACGGTTTCGCCCCCATACCAATCCTGTTTGAAGCGCTTTTGTTTCCATTCGATAGAGGGATACAGCCCGGACATTTCGCCATCCATGTCGATCCCGGTCTTCTGGCCGAATCCAAACTGGGTAAAAAAGTCGTGCATGGCGTCAATGCCCAGATCGTTGGCCAGGCTGTAGTAATAGGTGTCGCAGGACTGCACGATGGACAGGTGCATGTCGACCATGCCGTGGCCGCCTTCGCGCCAGTCACGATAACGATGGCTGCTGCCCGGGAAGGAAAAATACCCGGGATCGGACACTTTGAAGGTCGTGCTGCGCTTGCCTAGCGTCAGGGCTGCCAGGGCCATCAGGGGTTTGATCGTCGAGCCTGGAGGGTACTGCCCGCGCAGGGCCCGGTTGTTGAGCGGCTTGTCGGGAGAGTTGTTGAGGGCATTCCAGTTGTCCTGATCAATGCCATCCACGAACAGATTGGGGTCAAATCCTGGCTGGCTCACAAAGGCCAGGATTTCTCCGGTAGCGGGCTCGATGGCCACAAGGGCACCCCGGTGTTCTCCGAAAGCCTTTTCGGCAGCTTGTTGCAGGTTGGCGTCAATGGTCAGGGTGAGGTCATTGCCGGCGACCGGGTCGATGCGTGCCAGGGAGCGGACGCCATGGCCCCCGGCATCGGTCTCCACCTGCTCCGAGCCCGTGATGCCGTGCAATTCCTGTTCATAGCGACCTTCAATGCCAAGCTTGCCGATATGGTTGGTACCGCGATACTGGTCCGTCAGGTTTTGATCATCCAGGCGGTCCTGATCGTCCTGATTGATCCGGCCGATATAGCCGATCAGGTGTGAGGCGCTGCTTCCCAGCGGATAAGTGCGGATCAGGCGCGCCTGAATGTCCACGCCCGGCAGACGATAGCGATTGACCGAAAGGCGCGCGATTTCCGCCTCGGTCAACCGGTTTCGAATGGGTGCCGGGGACAGGCCGTGAGTTTCATCCAGCAGTTTGCGAAACAGCTTGCGGTCTGAAGGCGTGATGGTGACAAGCGTGGAGAGCTGGTTGATGACCGTATCGAGGTCGCCACTGCGGGCCGGATTGATTTCCAGTGTATAGGTGGAATTGTTCTCGGCCATAACGGCGCCGTTTCGGTCCAGAATCAGGCCGCGATTGGGGACGATGGGGACGATGCTGATCCGGTTGGCTTCGGCGAGCGTATGGTAGTACCCGTGGGAGACCACCTGCAACCACACCAGTCTTGCCAGCAGCAGCAGGCACAGGACGAAGATCAATCCGGACAGGACCTTCAGGCGCAACTGGAATTGCCAGCGTTCTTCCTGGGGGTTGCGAAGCGTCTGACGCACTTTTACGACACCCGGGAGTGTTCGTCGCGCGCTGGCTGGTGTTCCAGCAGGGTGGGCAAGGCCACCCACAAGAGCGCCGTGAGGGGAGCCTGGAACCACCACAGCCAACCCGGCAGCGGAAACTTGAGGATCAGGGCTGCGAGCGCCGTGACGAGTTGGCTGACGAAAAGAATGGGCAGGATGTGCAGCGCCTGGTTGGCCGCATAGAACGACAGGATGCGCGTTCGGTAATGAATCGCCAGAAAGTACACGATGGAATAGCCCAGGGCATGGATGCCAAGGGTTGAACTGTCGGCCACATCGGCGAAAATGCCCAGTGTGAAGGCAATCCAGCCGCCAATCAGCATGGGCTCGCGCACCGTCCAGTACACCAGCAACAGGGCCATGAAGTCAGGACGCAGCAGCAGCCAGGGGCCGCTCCAGGGCAGCAACATGAGTACAAAAGCCAGCAAAAAACTCAATGCCACCGTGCGCACCGTAGCAGGGCGTTTCAGGATTTGCGGTTCTTGTGTGGTGCCGATCATGTCAGGGTTTTTTGGCTTTTCGCAGGAGGCGTGTCGTACCCGGGGGTTGATCCTGCGGTTGGTCCAGATTGGGAAGGCTCCCTTCCTGGGCCTGAACGCCATCCAGTACCAGAACATAGCGATGGCTGAAGACCGCCGCAGTGGGAATGCATTGTACGTGGGCAAAAGCCGACACGGAGTCGCGCTCGACGCTTTTGACCGTTGCCACGGACAGCCCCGCGGGGTAGACCCCATCGATGCCAGAGGTGACGAGCGTATCGCCTGCCTGTATGTCAGAGCCCACGGGGACGTAAGGCAGCGACAGGGTGCCGGGTTCACCATTGCCAAAGGCCATGGCGCGCAGGCCATTGCGCAGGACCATGACGGGCAGCGCCTGGTTTTTGTCGGTGATCAGGGTCACTTCATCGTTGAAGGGGTTGACGGTAGTAACCTGCCCAACCAGGCCTTCGACGGAAATGACGGGAGAGCC
>JAJZHC010000116.1 GCA_021804705.1 Pseudomonadota bacterium | reverse complement strand
GCTGGGCACAGGACTGATGGGGGGGGCCATGGGGCAACGCCTGCTTGCGGCAGGCTTTCCCCTCACCGTGTGGAACCGCAGTCCCGAAAAAACCGCCGAACTGGTGCGGCAAGGCGCGCGCCTGGGTGCTTCGGCAATGGCCGCGGTGCGCGATGCAGATTTTGTGATCACCATGCTGGCTAACGGGCCGGCAGTGACGGAAGTCCTGAGCCTCGGGGGAGTCGCCGATGCCATGGCACCCAAGGCCCTGTTCATCGACATGAGCTCCGTTCCGCCGGATACGGCGCGTCGCCATGCCGCCCTGCTGGCCGGGCGGGGCATTGCCGCGCTCGATGCCCCCGTCTCGGGTGGCGTGGTGGGGGCTGCAGCAGGCACGCTGGCCATCATGGCCGGTGGTGAACTCGACGCCTTCGTGCAGGCCTTGCCTGTGTTCAAGGCGCTGGGGCGCGCCACCCGGGTTGGCCCTGCCGGGGCCGGCGCCCTCGCCAAACTGGCCAACCAGATGATCGTGGGCCTGACCATCGGCGCCGTGGCCGAGGCCCTGCTGCTGGCTGAAGCCGGTGGCGCCAATCCGGCGGCGGTGCGCGAGGCCATCCGCGGGGGGTTTGCCGAAAGCAGGGTGCTGGAGATGCATGGTGCGCGCATGCTGACGCGAGATTTTTCACCAGGGGCGCATGCCACGACGCAGCTCAAGGACCTGGCCTCAGCGCTGCATGCGGCGGCCGAGGTGGGGCTGGATCTTCCCCTGACCCGCGAAGTCCATGACCTCTACCAGACTTTCGTGCACGAAGGCGGGGCCGACCTCGACCACAGTGCACTGTTGCTGGCCCTGGAGCGGCGTAACGCGCACAACCGCAGGTAGTCAGGTTTTGCTGGTGCGTGTGCTTTTGCTGCGGCGGCCCAGCGTAGGCGGGGCCACCTTGAAGCGTGTGAAGGCCTCGATCAGCTGTGATCCCTGTTCCAGCAAAAATCCCTTGAAGGCCTGGGCTACCGGAGGCAACTGCTTGTCTTTGCGATGCACCACGTACCAGTTCAACATGGCCGGAAAATTCTCCACGTCCAGAATCACGAGGTTGCCTACCTGCAACTCAAGGTTGATGTTGTAGGCTGAGAGGAAGGCAAGCCCCATGCCGGCCATCACGGCCTGTTTGATGGTTTCCGTGCTGCGTATCTCGAGCGACACCTGGAGCTTTGCAAGCTCTTCCCCAAACACGTCCTGCATGGAATTCCAGGTATCCGAACCCAGCTCGCGGGTAATGAATGGTTGCCGCAGTAATTCGCTGCGCGGAATCCGTTTTTGCTGGGCGAGTGGATGGTCGGGACGGGCCACGATGACATAGGGGTGGGGAGCAAAGGCTTCCGCCACCACGTCCATGTCCAGAGGCGGGCGGGCCATGACGGCGAGGTCGGTCAGGTTGTCTCCCAGTTTTTGCAGCAGCTCCTGGCGGTTGTTGACGTCCAGATGAAACTTGATGCCTTCGTGGCGGCGATTGAATTCGGCGAGCAGATGCGGAAAGAAATAATCACCGGCGCTGATGACCGAGACGTTGAGTGTGCCACCGCAGATGCCCTTGAGTTGTGCCATGGACTCTTCCGCTTCGCGGAACTGGTTGATGATGGCGCGGCTGTGTCGCAGCATTTCCCGCCCGGCTGGCGTGAGGAAGATGCGTTTGCCGAGCTGCTCGAACAGGGGCAGGCCTGCGTGGTCTTCCAGCTGTTTGACCTGCGTGGATACGGCTGGCTGGGACAGGTGGAGTTCTTCCGCGGCCCGGGAAAAGGAAAGACGCCTGGCCACGGTTTCAAAAACCTTGAGCTGGCGAAGGGTGGCGTGACGCATAAGCGGTCATCCTGGCTAATCGGACGACCCTTAATATAAACGATTGTTGATGCTTATGCGTAAATTTTTAGCTTGTGCCTATGGGACGCACTGCTCAGTGCTGGTTGCCCGGTCGCGTCAGGGAAAGACCCGCCTTGGCGTCGTCAATGGACTGGCCCAACAACGAGGTCAGCGCATAGACCGCCTTCAGGCGGGGCGTTGGAATGCCCACGATGGTGCCCAGCTCGATGACGGCGCCCAGCAGCGCATCCACTTCCAGGCCGCGACCCGCTTCGACATCCTGCAGCATGGAGGTTTTGTGGCGCCCCACCTTTTCAGCTCCCTCGATGCGTTTTTCAATGCCCAGGCGGAAGGTGATGCCCAGCCGGTGTGCCACGTCCTGGGCCTCTACCATCATGTCATGCGCCAGTTCGCGCGTCAGCGGGTGCTGGCAGATCTCGATCAGCGTGGCATGGGTGAGGGCACTGACGGGGTTGAAGGTCATGTTGCCCCACAGCTTGAGCCAGATCTCTGAACGGATGTTTTCCAGAATCGGGGATTTGAACCCGGCCGCAATGAACGTGTCTGAAATGCGCTGCGCCCGGGGGGTGGTGGTGCCGTCGAGTTCCCCGATGGGAAAGCGGTTGCCCTCGACATGCTTGATGATGCCAGGCGCCACCGTCACGGCTGCCGGGTAGACCACGCAACCGATGATTTGCTTGGGGTCGATGGCATTCATGATGGTGCCATTGGGGTCCACGGTTTCCACGATCCGGTTCTCGAATTCGCCGCCATGCCGTTGGAAGTACCAGAACGGAATGCCATTTTGCATGGGGATGACCACGGTCTCGGGCCCGATGATGTTGGGCAGCAAGTGAGCAATGGGGCTGAGCTGGTGGGCTTTCACGCCCAGGATGACGAGATCCTGGATGCCGGCATCAGCAACGCTGTCCACGATAAGCACATCGCCCACCAGGCCTTCAGGGTGTTCGTCAGTGATCAGCTTGAGACCGTCCTTGCGGATGGCTTCCAGCGTTGCGCCACGCGCCACCACGGTGACTTCGTTGCCCGAACGGGCCAGCCGTACTGCGAGCAAGCCGCCAATGGCCCCGCCTCCCCCGATAATGCAAATTTTCATGGTCTTGTCTGCCCTTGTGAAATTCAGAAACAGGGTGCGTTCATGCGCGCCGCTACAGTTGTAATATTACTAATCATTGATGTGCTCCATTATAGGGCCTTATTGTGGAAACCATAGCGCATCACAGATAGGGGTCCCTGATGCGGTAAAAGTGGTTGGCACTGACACTTGATCCAAATCATGGCATTATCGCTCAAGATTCACCATGCTAGCTGCAGTGGTTTTTCAAACTACTTTGGTCAGGGTTGATTCTCAAAAACAATAAGGGGGCGCTGAACAATGTCATCACAAGTACCGGTGCGTTCGCGCTGGCCCTGGTGGCACCCGGCTTTTATCTGTAGTGCGCAATTCCCCCCCAAAAAAACAATAACCCCACCATGCGCCGTGCCGAAGGGTTGCACGACGCTTGTATCAGTAAGACCAGACCGTACTGGACTCAAAAAATATATTCAAAGAGGAGAGGACAATTATGACAAGTACCCCTATTTCTGGAAATGATGGTGCGCCAGACAAGTTCTACCATGGCCGATGGTACCAACTGATTTTCGGCATCGTTTGCATGGCCCTCGTGGCCAACCTGCAATATGCGTGGACCCTGTTCGTCAATCCCATTGATGCCAAGTATCAGTGGGGGAAAGCAGCCATCCAGTTGTCTTTCTCCATCTTCATCGTGGTGGAAACCTGGCTGGTGCCGGTGGAAGGCTGGCTGGTGGATAAATTTGGCCCCCGTCCGGTGATTGCACTGGGTGCCGTGCTGGCTGCCCTGGGCTGGACCATCAATTCGTATGCAAGCTCACTGACCGAGCTCTACGTCGCCGCCGTGATTTCCGGCATTGGTGCCGGTTGCGTGTATGGTACGGCCGTGGGTAATGCGCTGAAATGGTTTCCGGATAAGCGTGGTTTGGCTGCCGGCTTGACGGCTGCTGGTTTCGGTGCGGGCGCTGCGCTGACCGTCATCCCCATCGCCAACATGATCCAGACCTCTGGCTATGAGGCCGCCTTCCTGAATTTTGGCATCATCCAGGGGGTGATCATTTTCATCATGGCGCTGTTGATGGTCCGTCCCAAGGTACCCAAGGGCATCGTGCCTTCCGTGCGCGTGGCCAGTTGCAAGGTGGATTTCACTTCCGGCCAGATGATCAAGGCTCCCGTGTTCTGGGTGATCTACATCCTGTTCGTGGCTGTGGCCGCGGGGGGGTTGATGGCCACTGCCCAGATCGGCCCGATCGCCAAGGACTACGGCTTTGCGAAAATGCCCATCAGCTATTTTGGCGATGTGCTGCCACTGCTGACCGTGGTACTGTCCATCGACAGCCTGGCCAACGGCTTTACCCGGCCCCTGTGCGGCTTCATTTCGGACCGCATCGGTCGTGAAAACACCATGATGCTGGTATTCGTCGGTGAAGGCCTGGCCTTGCTGGGACTCATGACCTTTGGCCATGACCCCTACATGTTCCTGGTGTTTGCGCCGCTGGTATTCCTGTTCTGGGGCGAAATCTTCTCGATCTTCCCCGCCACCTGTGCCGACACCTTTGGGGTGAAGAATGCCGCGGCCAATGCCGGCACGCTGTATACGGCCAAGGGCACGGCTTCCCTGCTGGTGCCCCTGACCTCCCTGTTTGCCGCCAAGGGCGACTGGAATCGCGTGTTCATCGCGGCAGCTGCCATGACCATTGCAGCGGGCCTTGCAGCGAAGTTCGTCTTGGAGCCGATGCGGGCACGCTGGATTGCCAACGCCAACCAACGGCATAGCGAAGCTGAAGCCGCTGCGGCGACCGCCCCCCAGGCAGCCAGATCGTAGTACAGTACAGCCGGGCCTTGCCCCGGCATTGCTGAAGTTCAGGTGTTGACATGAACATCACCCTGCCCGTAAGGCAGGGTGATGTTTTTTTATGGGGGAGTTCAAATTTTTCACGAGCCGTTATGGATGGCATTTGCCGTCGTCACCATGGTGGTATCTGCGCTGGCCCATGGCGTACTGGGGTTTGGCTTTCCCCTGATCTCCACACCCGTCATCGCGCTCGTTGCCGACATGCAGACGGCCGTGCTGTTGACCGTGCTGCCCAACCTTGCCGTCAATCTGGTCAGCATCGTACGCGGAGGGCAATGGCAGGAAAGCCTGGGGCGTTACTGGCCCATCGCCATCTGGGTCCTGCTGGGAACGCTGCTGGGCACCCGCG
>JAJZHC010000115.1 GCA_021804705.1 Pseudomonadota bacterium | reverse complement strand
GACACCCTTGAGGTTGACGTCGATGACATCGTCAAACTGCTGCTCGGTCATCTTGACGAGACGCGCATCCTTGGTGATGCCCGCGTTATTGATGAGGATGTCGATGCGCCCATGCTGCTGCACCACTTGCGCCATGACGGCGTCCACCCGCGGGCGGTCCGTAACGTCCAGCTGGAATCCTTCGGCGCGGCCGCCGGCCGCCTCAATCTCGCGCGCTGCATGCTGCACTTGATCCAGTTTGAGGTCGCACAGCATGACGAGGGCCCCTTCTGCCGCAAACTTTCGTGCGGTGGCGAGGCCAATGCCGTTAGCGGCCCCGGTAATCACCGCAACCTTATCCCGTAGTCTCATTATTTCCCTTTCAAAAACAACCTATTAAAAAATACTGCACTGCAGCATTATAGACTGCTTTGTGCCTTCCTGGAATGCGACTGCGGGTCCGGTCTCAGTCCGGCAAATCCTTTCCCGTGGTTTCAGGCAGAAACCAGGGCAGGACGAGGCCCAACAAGTAGATCATGCCGATGGTCATGGCTGCGTGGGACACGCCGCCAAAGGACTTGATGAGGGTACCGGCGATGATCGGAAAAACCCAGGCAATCAATCGCGCCGCGTTGAAAATGACGCTGGCGGCAGTGGCCCGCACCGAAGTGGCAAAGAGTTCGGGGGGATAAATGGCCATCCACACATAGGCGCAGCCGAGCGTGAAAAATCCGTTGATGGGCGCCACCCAGACCATGGTGCCCACATCGCTCACCCACTGGTAGGTGACCCAGGTCGTCGCCAGGCTGCCCAGATAGGTCAGGAACAGAAACCAGCGTCTGCCAATGAGGTCCACGATGAAACCGGCCAGCAGATAGGCAACGATGGCGCCTGCTGTATAGATCAGCGCAATGCGTGCGCCCCACGCCACCGGGTTGTCGATGCCGCCTGCTTTGGCCAGGCCGATCGTGTACACGGGCAGCCAGCTTGAGATGGCCCACCAACCCGTGGTGGTGGTCACCGACAGGGCCAGGGCAATGAGTGTCCGACGCAGGGCTTCAGGTTCGCGAAACAACTGGAACAGGGTGAAGGGCCGCCTGCCACTGGTTGCCGACTTGCCCTCTGCGGTTGCAGCCCAGCGCCGGGCCACGATGGCGTCCTTCCATTTCTGCGATTCGCTCAGGTTGCGTCGGATGTAGAGCACGAACAATGCGGGCACGGCGCCCACCACAAACATCAGGCGCCAGCTGTCCGCGCCCAGCGGCAGGGCAGAGGAGAGATAGAACCAGATCAGTGCGGCAAGAAAGGTTCCCCAGCCAAAACCCGACTGGAGAAAACCCGCCCCCTTGGGGCGCGCGCGGTTGGGCCAGGTTTCGGCCACGAGCGAAACACCAGTGGCCCATTCACTGCCCATGGCAAGTCCCGTCACGAAACGCAGCAGGGCCAGTTGACTGAAATCGGAGACCAGTGCCGTCAGCCCGGAAAACAGGGCATACAAAAAGACCGACCAGAGCATCACCCGCTTGCGCCCCAGATAATCCGCCAGGACGCCGCCGGCCAGGCCGCCGATGCCCCACCCCAGCAAGGTGATGCCGATGGCCGTACCGGCATAGATGGCCTGCGAGGCAAGCTGGTCCGGCAGCAGCAACATCTTCAGGGCCATGGGCAGCACCACCACCAGCGCGTAGGCTTCATAACCGTCAAACACCCAGCCCAGAAAGCTGCCCGTCAATACCTTCCAGTGCTGCGGCGTCAAACCATCGCGCCAGGACGTCGTACTCATCAAAACGCTCCTCAGTCAGGGGGTGCGGCGCCCTTATGGAATTTTGATTGCCGCAGGATAAGGCGAATTAGGGTAGCATTATTCGCCATCCGCTTCGAGCGTAATCACACTGCCTTCATTGACCAAGGACGAAGACCATTCGATGGAGAACATCCAATCTGCAGGCCCCCTGGCCGGGCTGCGCGTTCTGGAATTGGGCCAGCTGATTGCCGGCCCCTTCGCCACCAAGACGCTGGGCGATCTGGGCGCCGAAGTCATCAAGATCGAGCCTCCCGGTACGGGTGATCCGCTGCGCCAATGGCGCATGCTGCACGAGGGCACCTCGGTGTGGTGGGAAGTCCAGTCGCGCAACAAACAATCCGTCGCCATCGACCTGCGTCACCCCGAGGGCCAGCACCTGGTCAAGGCACTCGCGGCGCGCGTGGACATTCTGGTGGAAAACTTTCGCCCCGGCACGCTGGAGGGCTGGGGCATGTCCTATGAAGCACTTGCCGCCGAAAACCCCGGCCTCATCCTGTTGCGCATTTCAGGCTTTGGACAAACCGGCCCTTACCGCGACCAGCCCGGTTTTGGCGTGGTGGGAGAGGCCATGGGGGGGTTGCGCCACCTCACCGGCCAGCCCGGTGCGGTTCCGGTACGGGTGGGCGTGAGCATCGGTGACACGCTCGCCGCATTGCACGGCACCATCGGCATCCTTGCTGCCTTGCACGAACGCACACGCAACGGCGGCAAGGGCCAGGTGGTGGACGTTGCCCTGTACGAAGCCGTGTTCAACTGCATGGAAAGCCTGTTGCCGGAATACAGCGCCTTTGGCGCCGTGCGCGAGGCCGCTGGCAGCGCCCTGCCCGGCATCACGCCCAGCAATGCCTACCCCTGCCTCGATGGCTGGGTGCTGGTGGCAGGCAACGGCGACAGCATCTTCAGGCGTCTCATGGAAGCCATTGGTCGCGCCGATCTCGCCCAGGACCCCGAGCTGGTCCATAACGACGGACGCAGCAAGCGCGCCGCCGAGATCGACAACGCCATCGGCACCTGGACCCAGACCCTGTCCATTGCCCAGGTGCTGCAGGCATTGCAGCGGGCCAACGTTCCGGGAGGACGCATCTACACCGTGGCCGACATTGCCGCTGACCCTCACTACCGGGCCCGCGACATGATCCTCGAGAGCGAAACGGCGCGAGGACTGCGGCTGGAAGTGCCCGGCATCGTCCCCAAGCTGTCGCGCACGCCCGGCAGTATCCGCACGCGCGCCCCGCTTCTGGGCGAGAACACGGACAGTTTGCTGGCAGAACTGGGCTATGACGCCCGTGCCATCCAGGCCCTGCGTGATGCCGGAGTCGTCGCATGAACGGCGCAACCCCGACCAGGCGTGTGCATATCGCCGAAGTGGTGACGCGCGATGGCTTTCAATCCGAGGCGCAGTTCATTCCCACCGCAGACAAGATTGCCCTGATCGATCGCATGAGCAGGGCGGGATACGCCGCCATCGAGGTGAGTTCCTTCACCAGCCCCAAGGCCATTCCCATGCTGGCCGACGCCGACACCGTATTTGCCGGCATCAGCCGCAACCCGGCCGTGGAATACCTGGCCCTCGTGCCCAACCTGCGCGGCGCTGAACGCGCACTGGCTGCGCGGACAGACGCCTTCAACCTGGTGATGTCCATCAGCGAGGCCCACAATCAGGCCAACCTGCGCATGAGCCGCGAACAATCCTTTGCACAACTGCAGGAGGTCATCGCCCTCGCCGCGGCGCATCAAACCCCCGTCAACGTCTCGCTCTCCACCAGCTTTGGCTGTTCGCTCGCCGGATGGGTGGACCCGGATGAGGTGATGCGTTGGGCCATCCGCTTTGCCGATCTGGGCGTACGGGGTATTTCGCTGTGCGACACCACTGGCATGGCCGACCCGGCCGCTGTGGAAGCGCTATGCGCGCGTGCCGTGGCTGCCTTCCCGCAACTGCAGATCACTGCACACTTTCACAACACGCGCGGCATGGGGCTTGCCAATGTGGTGACGGCGCTCCAGGCCGGCATCCGCCATTTCGATGCGTCCCTCGGCGGACTGGGAGGCTGCCCCTACGCACCAGGGGCCACGGGCAACATCTGCACCGAAGAACTGGTGCACATGCTGGACTTGATGGGCTATGATACCGGCATGGATTTGCCACTGCTGCTCGAAAGTGCCGCGCTGCTGGAACGGCTGGTGGGACGAACCATTCCCAGCCAACTGCTGCGCGCCGGCCCCGTACCCGTGAGGGCATCAGCATGACGATGCCCGGGCCCACCCAGGCCTTCTGGCAGGAGCGCTTTCTCTCCGGACAGACCGCCTGGGATCGGGGTGAACCCAGTCCGCAACTGCTGGCCTGGCTGGACTCGGGGGCGCTCAAGCCCTGCCGCATTGCGGTGCCCGGTTGCGGATCGGGGTGGGAGGTGGCCGAGCTGGCGCGCCGCGGCTTCGAGGTGGTGGGCATCGATTACACCGCCGCTGCGGTGACCCGGGTGCGGCATCTGCTGGCGGCACAGAATCTGCATCCCCCCATCGTCCAGGCTGATGTCCTGCAGTGGCAACCAGATCAACCACTGGATGCGGTGTACGAGCAAACCTGCCTGTGCGCCATCCACCCTGCTTCCTGGGTGGCCTATGCCCAACAGCTGCAGCGTTGGTTGCGCCCAGGCGGCACCCTGTGGGCCCTGTTCATGCAGGTGCGCCGCCCCGAGGCCGAAACGGAAGGACGTGCCTTGGGCCCGCCCTATCACTGCGACATGACGGCCATGCAGGCCCTCTTTCCCACGCCGCACTGGCGCTGGCCCGAACCACCTCATCCCGCCGTACCCCACCCCAACGGATGGCGGGAGCTGGCTGCACCTCTGACCCGCTTTTAGGCTGCAAGCTCCGGAGGCGCCTTGAGCGTTGCGCCCAGGCTGTCCTTGACGGAAACATGCACGGGAATTCCCTGGGCAACACTCTGGCCCACGGTGCAGAACCCTTCGAATTGCTCCAGCACACGCTCCAGATGCTCCAGACTGGCGGCAGGCACGCCAAGCTGCAACGTAATGTGAATGCTCAAGACCCGCATCCGCCCCGCTTCATTACGCCCCACCTCGGCGCGCCCTTCAGCGCGCAACGGTTCGGGGCGCTGCTTGAATTTGCGCAGGGCAAACAACAACGAATCACTCATGCAATTGGCCACGGCCGCCACCAGCAATTGTCCAGGCGTAGGGCCGGCGCCACCACCCAGCGGCGGGCTTTCATCGGCAATCAGGGGGACGATGGATGGGGACAGACCCCCCTCGGGGGTCTGTCCCCGTTGGGGTGCCCAATGGATTGAAAAACGATAGTCTTGCTGCTGTTCCAGGACGACCTGGGGTTCATCACTCACGATCTGTTTCCTCTGGGTTTCAAACGCTGGA
>JAJZHC010000114.1 GCA_021804705.1 Pseudomonadota bacterium | reverse complement strand
CGCGGTACTGCAGAAATCCATTCCACCAACATGGGCTCGATTAAAGCCATGTTGCCCTACGCGTAAGGAGGCCGGACATGCCAAGAGTTAAACGCGGCGTTACGGCGCACGCACGCCACAAAAAAATTCTCGACCAGGCCAAGGGTTACCGCGGCCGTCGCAAGAATGTCTACCGGATTGCCAAAGAAGCGGTGATGAAGGCCGGGCAGTATGCCTACCGGGATCGTCGTCGTCGCAAGCGCGATTTTCGTGTGCTCTGGATTGCCCGTATCAACGCAGCAGCCCGTTCATGCGGCATGACCTACAGTGTGTTCATGAATGGCCTGAAAAAAGCTGACATTCAAGTGGACCGCAAGGTTCTGGCTGATATTGCCGTCTTTGACAAGGCTGCTTTCGCCAAAATGGTCGATACCGCCCGCGCCACGCTGGCAGTCTGACCTATACCGGCCCCCGGTTGTTATAGGGGGCCGGTCTTCCCAAGATGATCCTGATGCAAGATCTCCAATCCATTCTGGACAGTGCGCTGGAAGCGCTGTCTGCCATCGACAATCCGGCATTGCTGGAAGAAGTCAAAGCTCGATATCTGGGCAAGTCTGGTCTCCTGACTGAACGGCTTAAAGGCCTGGGCAAACTCCCGGCCGAGGAGCGTCCTGCAGCAGGCGCCGAGATTAATCGGGTCAAGGTCGCTGTGGAAACAGCCTTGCAGTCCCGACGTGACCACATTGCCGCCCAACAGCTGGATCGACAGCTCGCCGCACAGGCGCTTGACGTTTCCCTTCCGGGTCGGGGCTCTGCCAATGGTGGCCTGCATCCCGTCACCCGTACGTTGGCCCGCATTCGAGAGTTGTTCCATTCGCTGGGTTTTGATGTAGCCGATGGCCCCGAAATCGAGACGGACGCCTACAACTTTACCGCACTCAACATTCCGCAGGACCACCCGGCACGGGCGATGCACGATACGTTCTACCTCGATGCCAGCCATGTCCTGCGAACACATACTTCCCCCATGCAGGTACGCTATCTTGAAACGCGCAAGCCGCCGGTCAAGGTCATCGTGCCAGGCCGTGTCTACCGTTGTGACTCCGATATGACCCATACGCCCATGTTTCACCAGGTGGAAGGGTTGTGGGTGGACGAGGCCGTCACGTTCAGCGGCCTGAAGGGTGTGCTGATCGATTTCATGCGCCAGTTTTTTGAGCAGGACCAGTTGAAGGCGCGTTTTCGCCCTTCATTTTTTCCGTTCACCGAGCCCTCGGCCGAAATGGATATTGGCTGCGTGATCTGCGCAGGGAAGGGATGCCGTGTATGCAGCCATACCGGCTGGCTGGAAGTGTTGGGATGCGGCATGGTTCACCCCAACGTGTTCACCCCGTTGGGCATCGACAGTGAACGTCATGTGGGTTTTGCGTTTGGCATGGGTGTTGAACGCCTTGCCATGTTGCGCTATGGCGTCAATGACTTACGGCTGTTTTTCGATAATGATTTGCGATTCCTGGAACAGTTCCGCTAAATGAAATTTTCAGAATCCTGGCTACGCACATGGGTCAACCCCCCGCTTGACCGAACCGCAATCGCCCATGCCCTGACCATGGCAGGACTGGAGGTGGAGGCTTTGGAACCTGTTGCTCCGCTGTTTGACCGGGTCGTGGTGGGCGAGGTCATCACGGCCGAAAAGCATCCGCAGGCGGATCGCCTCAAATTGCTGACCGTGGATGTGGGTCAGGGCGCCCCGCTGCAAATCGTGTGCGGCGCGGATAACGTCACTGTGGGCATGAAGGCGCCTTGTGCGCTGGTAGGCGCCAGGCTTCCTGGCGGGCTGGAAATCAAGGCCGCCAAGGTGCGTGGCGTTGAATCCCTCGGCATGATGTGTTCAGAAATGGAACTGGGTCTGAGCGAGAGTAGCGAGGGGTTGCTGGTTCTGGCACCCGAAGTCTCACCAGGACAGAACATTCGCCAATGGCTGGATCTGGACGATTACCTGTTTACCCTGAAGCTCACGCCTAATCGCGCTGACTGCCTGAGTATTCAGGGCGTTGCCAGAGAGCTTGGTGCCATTACCCATCTGCCTTTTGTACCGCTGTCTGTCACACCGGCAGCGATCTCGGGGCTCACGGAACGCAGGGTGGAAGTGCTGGACGACACAGCCTGCCCACATTATCTGGGCCGCTCGCTACGCCTGGACCACCCCGAAACACCCACGCCGGAGTGGATGAAGCGGCGTCTGCTGCGTTCAGGCCTGCGTCCCAAGAGCGTTGTGGTGGATGTAACCAACTATGTACTGCTGGAACTGGGTCAGCCGCTGCACGCTTTTGATGAAGATCGCCTGCAGGGGCACCTGCATGTGCGCTGGGCCCAACCCGGCGAAACACTGATCCTGCTCAACGAACAGCAAGTGGCTCTGCAGCCAGACATGCTGGTCATTGCCGATCAGACAGGCGCCATCGCGTTGGCGGGCGTCATGGGTGGGCAAAGCACCGCGGTGTCCCCAACCAGTGCCCGTATATTCCTCGAGAGTGCCTTTTTTGCTCCTGAAGCCATTGCCGGCCGCGCACGTCGCCTGGCGCTGAGTTCGGATTCAGCATACCGCTTTGAACGAGGTGTGGATTTTTCGGGTACCCGGCTTGCGCTTGAACGAGCCACAAACCTGCTGCTGGAAATATGTGGGGGAGAGGCCTGCTCGGTGGTGGAGGTGACTGGGTGTCTGCCGCAGCGCCTGCCAGTGCTGGTCCGCCCTGAGCGCGTGCGCCGTGTACTGGGTCTGGACCTTTCGGATACAGTCATGGCCGGGCTGCTGGAGGGCTTGGGGTTGTCTCTTGAGAAGCGCGCAGACGGTTTTGAAGTCACACCGTCCAGCCATCGCTTCGATCTGGCCATTGAAGCTGATTTCATTGAAGAAATTGCCCGACTCCACGGCTATGACCAGATACCGGCTGTGCCGCCACCGGGACATCTCATGATGCTGCCCAGCCCCGAAGCCGTCCGCTCCGAGCTGGATTTGGCCTGGCAGCTGGTCCACCGCGGTTATCAGGAGGTGGTGACTTACAGTTTCGTCGATGCTAGGGATGAAGCGGCACTGTCTGCCCAGCCCTCTGATGTGACGTTGCTCAACCCCATAGCCAGCCAGATGTCGGTCATGCGCTCAACGCTGGCCGTGGGCCTCATCAAAACCCTGCAAACCAACCTCAGCCGCAAGCAGGAACGGATCAGGATCTTCGAAATGGGTCGGTGTTTTGCCCGCAAGGGGCAGGGCTTTGACCAGTATAAAACGCTGGGCGGTCTGATTTATGGCACGCGTGAACCCGAGCAATGGGGGGCTGCAGCGGCACCATCGGATTTCTTTGACCTCAAGCAGGATGTCGAACTCCTGTTGGGAAACGGCTATGCGCAATTTACAGTGGCCAAACACCCTGCCTTGCACCCCGGTCGTTCTGCTGAAGTCAGTTTGAATGGAAAATCAGTGGGTTGGCTTGGGGAGTTGCATCCCCGTGTCACTGCTGCGTACGGGTTTCCCAAGGCCCCTTTACTCTTTGAACTGGCATTGCAACCCTTGCTGGCGCGCATCGTACCCCGATACCGCGAAACCTCGCGTTTTCAGCCCATTCGGCGTGACCTGGCCGTGCTCGTAGCAGATTCAATTCCCGCAGCGACAGTATTGGAGGCACTTCAGTCCGCAGCTGTCCCGGGTGTTTCCGAACTGGCTTTGTTTGACCTTTATCAGGGGCAAGGTGTTGCAGATGGTAAAAAAAGCCTTGCTTTTCGTATAGTTATAAACGATACTGAAAGAACATTGACCGAAGCGGAGATTGAGTCCAGCGTTGCCGCACTCCTTCATGTTCTGCAATCCCGGTTTAATGCTGCGCTGAGATAACGGAGTATCCATGACACTCACCAAAGCTGAACTTTCTGACTTGCTGTTTGAAAAAGTAGGGCTCAACAAACGAGAGGCCAAGGATCTCGTCGATACTTTTTTCGAAGAAATTCGGACTGCGCTCGAAAAAGGGGACTGTGTCAAATTGTCAGGCTTTGGTAATTTTCAGCTCCGGACCAAACCCCAACGGCCTGGCCGCAACCCCAAAACAGGGGAAGAAATCCCCATCACTGCTCGCCGCGTCGTCACCTTTCATGCCAGCCAGAAACTGAAGACTTTGGTGGAAAAACGCAGTGTCAACGCTGAACCTGCCTGAAGGCGGACTTCCCCCCATTCCCTCGAAGCGATACTTCACTATCGGTGAGGTGGGCGAGCTATGTGCGGTCAAACCACATGTGCTGCGTTATTGGGAACAAGAATTTACCCAGCTCAAACCAGTCAAGAGAAGGGGCAATCGGCGTTACTACCAGCCGCATGAGGTCATGCTGATTCGCCATATCCGCAGTCTGCTCTATGATCGTGGTTTCACCATCAATGGCGCGCGCCACGTGCTCTCTTCGCCAGAAGAAAAGGCAGCAATCCGGCAGTTGACCGAATCCACGGTCAAATCCGTTCAGAAAGTCCCTGATGCATTCAAAAAGGAACTGCAATCCATCATCTCATTGCTGTCTTGATGAATTTTTTCTGGCATAATTAACAGTTCGGGGCGTAGCGCAGCCTGGTAGCGTACCTGCATGGGGTGCAGGTGGTCGGAGGTTCGAATCCTCTCGCCCCGACCAATTCCTTCCAAAGCATCAAAGCACCTCTTTCAGACCATTCCCTGTATCAGCAAGACCGTAGATTTGGCTTTCTGGACCACGGAAATTCGCTACATTGCGGATAATGGCGTTTTGTATGCCGTGATTCGAGCCTTGAATCTCACCCTGTTGTCCAATCAGGAATTACTGAGGCTGCTACTGGGCACCCAGGCGGATTACCGTGCCTACGCTGCCTCACTCCATCCCCTGTTTTCGGCATCGAATGGTGCCTTGCAAAAACGCTGCGCTGCGGCGCGTGAGCTTGTGATGCGCTGGCTTCAGGAAGATCTTCATCACCGCAGTTTGCTGGGGCGTCCGGCTGCCGTTGAATCGTATCTCAGGCTGTATTTCAGTGGTCGGGAACACGAATCCTTTGTTGTTCTGTTTCTCGATGCGCAAAATCAGCTGATCAGTGCAGAAGAGTTGTTTCGTGGCACATTGACCCAGACTGCGGTCTATCCACGCGAAATCCTGAAAGCGGCCTTACGGCATAATGCAGCTGGAGTG
>JAJZHC010000113.1 GCA_021804705.1 Pseudomonadota bacterium | reverse complement strand
ACTGTCATGCCATCCTCCTTGGGTGAGAAAATTCGCAGTCAGCGCCACCTCAAGAAACTTAGCCTAGAGCAATTGGCCGTGCTGACGGACTCGAGCAAAAGTTACATCTGGGAGTTGGAAAACAAAGACACACCGAACCCATCGGCTGACAAAATCAGAAAAATTGCGGCGGCTCTGAGCGTAACGACGGAGTTCTTGTTGTCGGAATCAATGGCAACGCCGGATGCAGAAATGGAAGACAAGGTCTTCTTTCGTAAATACCAGAACTTGTCCGAACCGGACAAGAAGAAGATTCGCAAGATCCTTGATGCTTGGGAGGATGAATGACCTCTCCTCCAAAACCTATGGCAAAGGCCAACAATATTTCAAAGATGCTCACCCAGGTGCTGGGTGAAGAACGGTTTCCGGTTCAGGTGGATGAATTGGCGCTGGAGTACTCGCATCAGTGTTTTGCCAACTCGCCCATCGACAAGGTGGTTGGCGAGGAGCTTGACAGCCTCGACGGGCTGCTGAAAGCCAACAAGGCCCGGTCGAAGTGGCTAATCCTGCACAACAGCGCCACGTTGTCGGAGGGCCGCCAGCGCTTCACCATTGCGCATGAGTTCGGACACTACCTCCTGCACCGTGATCAACAGGACCTCTTCGAGTGTAGCGACGACGACATCAACCGAGGCGACAACAACGAACGTGACAATGAAACCGAAGCCAACCTGTTTGCCTCAACACTGCTGATACCCCTGAAAGATTTTCGGAGACAGGTCGACGGCCAGACCATCAGCTTTGATCTGCTGGGATACTGTGCAGACCGATATGGCGTGTCCTTAACCGCCGCTGCCTTGCGGTGGATCACGATTGCTCCCAAGAATGCTGTGCTCGTCGTCAGCCGTGATAACCACATGTTATGGGCCTGTTCAAATGAAACTGCCTTCGAGTCAGGCGCTTTCTTCGCCACTCGCAAGAACACCATTGAACTTCCTCAGGAGGCTTTGGCTCATAGCCCCCGTTTGTGGAAGACATCAATATCTGAAAAAACTCAAGCTATACGCTGGTTCCCACGGGAACCGGCATCCATGCCACTAACCGAAATGGTGAAAGTGGCCGGAAATTATGATTACACGTTGACCTTGTTACTGATGCCAAATTCTGAAGGGCATGGCGCTCACCATGATAATGAAGCCCCCCCCTGGAAGACACCTACGAGCACTTTATCCGCAACGGGCAACTACCCATGTGACCGACTGGAGATGATCTGCGATGACCGCCCACAAATGGCAGTTTGCCTCCCGGTTTCGTCGTCATGCGTTTGGCTGGCGTTCTGATACGCCGATCCAGCGGATCAAGGAAGCCCTCGCGGAAATCAAGCAGGTAGCTCGCAAGGAGCCTGTTCTGGCCGCTGAGGGGGCCATCACCTTGCTGCAGAAACTCTCGCCGGCCCTGGAGCAGGTGGACAGTTCATCGGGTGCCCTGGGCACAGCAGTCAACAAGGCCATGGAGACTCTGGTTCCTCTGATCGCCAAGGCAGACGTCGACATCTCCTTGCGCCAACGTTGGCTGGAACGACTGTGGCAGGCTTTGCAGGAAGATGAGATGCCCTACATCGAGAACCTTGGCGATTACTGGGGCGAATTATGTGCTTCGCCAGAACTGGCATCGCGCTGGGCAGATGAGTTGATGCCGGTCGTTGAACAGGTCTGGAGCCCCAGCGCATCGAACCATGGCTACTTCAAGGGCACCAGCGCCTGTCTTGCTGCGCTTCTGGCCGCCGGACGCCTCCAAGAATTACTGGCGCTGATCGACAAAGCCCCCTACACATGGTGGCATTATCGCCGCTGGGGCGTGAAGGCTTTATCAGCACTGGGCAAGAAGGCAGAGGCCATCCGCTATGCGGAGTCTCGTGGGCTCAACGATCCAGGCTGGCAAATTGCCCAAGTCTGCGAGGCGATTCTGTTGTCATCCGGTCTGATGGACGAGGCCTACCAACGCTACGCCATGGAGGCAAACCAGTGCTCGACCCACTTAGCCACCTTCCGTGCCATCGCAAAGAAATACAATAAAGTGGCCCCGGAGCAAATTCTCCGCGACCTGATTGCGAGTACACCGGGTTCTGAGGGAAAGTGGTTTGCCGCAGCCAAGGATGCGGGCTTGTTCGACATCGCCCGGGATCTGGCCCTGCGCAGTCCCACGGACCCACGCACATTGACCCGCGCCGCACGTGACTATGCCGAAACACAACCCGAGTTTGCCCTGGGGGCGGGACTGGCGGCACTGCACTGGATCTCACAGGGGTACGGTTACGAAATCACCAGCATGGAAGCCATGGATGCACACACCGCCGTGAAGCGTGCTGCCTCACAGGCTGGCATCCCCATCGAACGTATCAACGCACAGATTCGGGAGATGTTTACCGCCACTGCTGGCCCATGGCTGCAGTCTGTTCTGGCTCGCCAACTCGCAGATTAGCGTCGACATTTTTATCTATCCGCATCAACCCGCAACGCACCGCAACTACCTCGTGGTCATGCTGAACCTCATCCGGGACAATAGATGGGGCCGATCAGTTGGACAGCCACGGAGCGTTGACCGATGCAAGCCGCCACCCACCTTCCTCCCGAACGTATGACCCCCGAACAGCGCCGCCACGAGATCGCTGCCATCCTAGCCCTGGGCCTGATACGTCTGCGTACTCAAGGAAAACTTCCCATAAATACTAACCAAGAGAACCAGTTTGGACTTGGCTTCTCGCCCGAGCAGAGCGTACATGTCCATCCCTTTGAACAGGTACAGGAGGACACACCATGAGGGTACACGTTCCACCCACCCCATCCGCTTTCCAAAGCAGATAGTAACACTTTGGCTTTTAGGTTGTGAATTCAATAAATTGGCCGAATCCATGCTGGCTGTCGACTACGATTCTTACTTCACGAATGTGCCCGGGGCCAGGAGGCTACTCGGCGGCCATTGGCTAGTGTCGTCTGCTGCAAATTGCGGTTTGTCAGATACTATTTTATACTTCTGACAAAGGAGTTATAACCATGAGCCATCTTGCCGAGAACATTTTGTCTGCCGCCCGGGCGATACCCGAGGGGGGCTTGCTTTCGCCCAAAGAATTCCTGCATCTGGGCTCGCGGGCTGCAATAGATAAAACCTTGTCTCGACTGGCCCAGGAAGGAAAGTTGCTACGCGTGAGTCGTGGTGCCTATGTCGCGCCCCATCAGGGCAGGTTTGGTTCCCGCCCGCCGTCCACAGAGTCAGTGGTGCATGCCATTGAGGTCAGTTGCGGTGAAACAGTCGTGGCCAACGGTGCGGCCGAAGCTAATGCGTTGGGCCTGACCACACAGGTGCCGACCCGTGAGGTTTTTCTCACCTCTGGTGCATCCCGAATCCTGCATCTTGGCAACCGGTGCGTGGAGCTTAAGCACGGCAACCGCTGGCAACTGCTGTTAGGCAAGCGCCCTGCAGGCAAGGTGATCCGTGCGTTATCGTGGCTGGGGCCGGAGGCCGCGCCAGCGGCGCTAAAGCAACTGCGCTCCAGACTGCCCGAGTCCGAGTGGGAGGCCGTGCGTGGCGCACGGGCCGTATTGCCAAGCTGGATGGCCAAAGTGGTCAGCGAGGCAATGGCGCATGGCTGAGTCTTGGTTTTCGCTCAGTCGGGACGATCAGATTGAAGCTCTGGAATTTGCTGCGGCCCGCACTGGACGCCCCGCGCATCTGCTCGAAAAAGACATCTGGGTGGTCTGGGCACTATCCGCCATCTACGAGTCTGACTTGGCCAGCAAGCTTACTTTTAAGGGCGGCACCTCGCTGTCCAAGGTCTATCGCATCATTGATCGGTTTTCCGAGGATGTGGATCTCACCTATGACATCCGCGAACTGGCCGCCGACCTTTTGAAGCAAGGTAACCCCATTCCTGATTCTACCAACCAAGAAAAAAAGATTAGCAGGGCTGTGCGCCACCGCCTGCCTGGCTGGATCGAAGCGACGGTCATGCCGATCATTGAATCGTCAATGGAGATCGCCGGTCTGGACGTGAGTCTGACGCTGGCAGGCAAAGACAAGGACAAGCTGATCCTGGCATATCCGGCGGTCAAAATGGGAACCGGCTATTCAGCACCCACGATCCAGCTAGAGTTTGGTGCCCGTGCCACGGGGGAGCCACATTATGTCCATCCTGTGGCCTGCGACATTGCACCAGAAATTGAAGACATAATGTTCCCCGTCGCTCAGCCCTTGGTGATGGCGGCTGAGCGTACATTCTGGGAAAAGGCCACAGCAGCGCACGTGTATTGTCTGCAGAGACGTCTGCGCGGCGAACGTTATTCCCGTCACTGGTACGACTTGGTTGCTATCGCAAAAACGCCGCATTTTGCTGCAGCCTGCACCAATCATGCGCTGGCCCGGGCCGTTGCAGAACACAAATCGGTGTTCTTCGTTGAAAAAGACGCGGCCGGTGCCAAGATCGATTACTTCGCCGCAACTAGCGGTCAGCTGCAACTCATCCCGGCAGGCGAATCGTTTGCGGCGCTGGAAATTGACTACGCCGCGATGCTGGAGGATGGGCTGCTGGCGCTGAATCAGCCGAACTTCGCCGACATCATCGAGCAGTGCCATGTCATTCAGGATGAGGTCAATCGGCTGGCCCTTTAATTGTGTGCAAATGGGCGCATTTGTGCACACAAATCGGTTGTCCTGTTGCATCACCTCGGATCAGCCTTCTCGTGCTGACTTTGCAGCTTAGGCCATCACGCTGTCGTGGAGTGGCAAACCATTATCAATTACTGCCCCCTCTGCACAAGGTTCAATACAATACTGTTCTGCTTGTGCGTATGGAAACCCATCCATGATATTTCTGTTCCTCATCGTCATACTGATCTTCTGGATGTATTCATCATGGACTTCGCCCTATCCGCAACTACGACATCGCTACAGAATCAAGACCAGCCCCTGCCCTGCTGCACGCAACAGGCGCAAACCCGCATGGGTGAAAGAGGCCATCATCAAGCTCAAAGCCGAGAGCAACTTCAGTTGCTATAAGTTGGCAGCCACCTTTAACCAGCTTTATGCTGCAGAGCATGGCATCACGGTCGGAAAAACCTTTGTGGCTGAAACTGTTCGGGCTCATGCTTACGAAATTGCCCAATTGCGTGAACGCTGGAAACGTCAACGTCCCAAGCACATGC
>JAJZHC010000008.1 GCA_021804705.1 Pseudomonadota bacterium | reverse complement strand
GACAGAACGCCGAAACATTTCATTGTGCAGGTTGAGGACATCACTGAACGCAAAAACCTGGAGTTGCAGCTGGTGAAGGAAGCGCGTACCGATGCACTCACAGGGCTTTACAACCGGCGCTACTTCGATGAACTGGCCGAGCGTGAATTCGCCTTGAGCAAGCGCCAGGCTGGTCCGTTGGCGTTATTGCAGCTGGATATCGATCATTTCAAGGAAGTCAACGACACTTATGGACATGATGCTGGCGATGCCGTCCTGCGCGCACTGAGCAACGTCTGTCGGCATACATTGCGCGAAATCGACATCATCGCACGGTTTGGAGGCGAAGAATTCGTCGTGCTTTTGCCAGGCGTTGACAAAAATCGCGCCGTGGAAGTGGCCGAACGGCTCAGAGTCATGCTTTCAAAAACCATCGTCGTCACGGACAAGGCTGAAAACATTTCATTCACGGTATCGATCGGTGCGACCAACCATATTCAAGACGCAGAAAATCCGGATCAAATGTTAAAGCGCGCAGATATTGCACTTTACGCCGCCAAAAAAGCTGGCAGGAATTGCGTGCGCTACGAATAGGAATTCGTCTCAGGAGGGGCCGGATGGCCTGATTGGTTTTTTGGGGTGACGGATGGGATTCGAACCCACGACAACCGGAATCACAATCCGGGACTCTACCAACTGAGCTACCGCCACCACCGGTACAAACAACAGCACATTCTACCGCATTGGCGTGCCCGACAGGAATCGAACCTGTAACCCCCAGCTTAGAAGGCTGGTGCTCTATCCGATTGAGCTACGGGCACCTGTCAGGAACACCCTAAAATCTGGTCGGGGTGGAGAGATTCGAACTCCCGACATCCTGGTCCCAAACCAGGCGCGCTACCAGGCTACGCTACACCCCGAACCCGCGATTATCCCGGTTGGGGGCTCAAAAATCAAATCATTGAATGACATCCGCACCAGGAGGCGGGGTAAAGCGGAACGTGTCCGGTTCAAAATGGGGCTTTTTGTTGAACTGGGTGAAGCGAATGACGATGATGTGGCCGAAGCTGTCCTGCAACTCCATGCGCGCAAGCGATGATGCATCAAAACCCAGCCGAATCTTTTCAAAGCCGGACTCGGCCGTTTTAGGGGTGGCCAAGACCCATTCCAACCCTTCCGAGGCGCCCGCCTCTTCCAGGTGAAACCCCTTTTCGAGGGCATTGTCGCCCGCCAGAATTGCCGCCGGCGTGGAGCCCAGGCTTTCGTTGAGCTTCTTGCGCGTCACCTGCTTCAAGTCGGGATCCCAGATCCACAAGGTGTGCCCATCGCCCACGATGGTTTGCGGATAAGGCTTCTGGTATTCCCAACGGAATTTTCCCGGTCGCGAAAACTGGAAAGTGCCACTGCTGTTCTGCGCACCTGAGGACGCCTTGGCCCCCAGGTTGGTTTGGGTGAATTGTGCCTGCCCCGACTGCGTGTCCTGCACAAAGCTTTTGAGCCGGTCCAGTCCGCTGCTCCATGTGGGTGACGCGAAACATGTCAGCGTCACCGCCAACGCCACGGTCCAGTGGCGGGCTCCATTCAGTTTCATTTCTCGCTTCCTCCTGGCACCAGCACTTCGCGGTTGCCGTTAGTGGCCATGGAAGACACCAACCCGGCACGCTCCATGTCCTCGATCAGGCGTGCCGCCCTGTTGTAGCCGATGCGCAGATGGCGCTGCACCAAAGATATGGAAGCGCGTCGCGATTGCAACACGATGGCCACCGCCTGATCGTAGAGCGGATCAGCTTCACCGCCTGCCGCCCCCTCGCCGCCTCCCAATTCCATTTCGGCGGCTGCCGCAGCCCCGCCATCCAGCAGGCCTTCCACATAGGCGGGCTCGCCTTGCGCTTTCAGAAATTCCACCACGCGGTGTACCTCATGGTCGGCCACATAGGCGCCATGAACCCGTTGCGGATAGCCGGCCCCGGTGGGCAGGTAGAGCATGTCCCCCTGACCCAGCAAGGCCTCGGCGCCCATCTGATCGAGGATGGTGCGTGAATCCACCCGACTCGATACCTGAAAGGAAACGCGCGTGGGTATGTTGGCCTTGATAAGGCCCGTGATCACGTCCACGGATGGCCGCTGGGTGGCCACCACGAGGTGGATGCCTGCGGCGCGCGCCTTCTGTGCGATGCGCGCAATGATCTCTTCCACCTTCTTGCCCACCACCATCATGAGGTCCGCCAGCTCATCGATCACCACCACCACATTGGGCAGGGATGAAAGCGGTTCGGGTTCGTCGGGTGTCAGGGTGAAGGGATTCGTGATTTTTTCGCCGGCCTTTTCCGCCTCTTCAAGCTTGTGGTTGTAGCCCGCAAGATTGCGCACGCCCAGCGCCGACATCAACTTGTAGCGCTTGTCCATCTCGGTAACGCACCACTGCAAGGCGTGTGCCGCCTCCTTCATGTCCACCACCACCGGGGCAAGCAAGTGCGGGATGCCGTCATACACCGACAGCTCCAGCATTTTGGGATCCACCAGGATCAGGCGCACCTGTTGCGGCGTTGCCTTGTACAGCAGGCTCAGGATCATGGCGTTGATTGCCACCGACTTGCCCGAGCCCGTGGTGCCTGCCACCAGCAGGTGGGGCATTTTGGCCAGGTCCACCACCACCGGGTGCCCCGCAATGTCCTTGCCCATGGCAAGCGTCAAGGGTGAACCCATGTCGCCGTATGCCTCCGAGCCAATGATTTCGGACAGGCGCACCACTTCACGACGCGGATTGGGGATCTCAAGCCCCATGCAGCTTTTGCCAGGAATGGTTTCCACCACCCGGATGTTGCCCACCGACAGGGCGCGCGCCAGATCCTTGACGAGGTTAACGATCTGGCTCCCCTTCACGCCCACGGCAGGCTCAATTTCGTAACGGGTAATGACCGGTCCGGGATAGGCCGCCAGCACCTTGACTTCCACGTTGAAGTCGGCGAGCTTGCGCTCGATGAGGCGCGAAGTGAATTCCAGCGTTTCGGCCGAAACCGTCTCGCTGAGGGCTTCAGGTTGATCCAGCAGGGACAGGGGTGGGAGGTTGGAGTCGGGCAGCTCGCGAAACAGCGACGCCTGCTTTTCCTTCACGGCCCGGGTGGACTGGGGAATCTGGGCCGGAGGGGGTGCTATCATCAGCGGCGCCTGGGTATCCATCTGCTTGCGCGCTTCCACCACTACCGCTTCGCGGGCCACTTCGGCCTTACGTCCCACCCGACGATCCTGCCAGGCACGCCACTGCTGCACCAGCCCCAGGCCTCCCCGCTCCACCTGGGTGCCCAGCCATTCCGCCATCTGAATCCAGGATAGCCCTGTCAGCAACGAGAAGCCGATGGCAAACCCCGTGAGGAACAACATCAATGCACCACTCACCCCCAGGGCATTGGCCGTCATGTCGGCAAACTCGCAACCCACCACACCACCGGCTCCGCTGCAGGTTCCCGCTCCCGTCGGCTGGAGTGGCAGTTGAAACTGGCTGCCGGCAAAACGCATGGCCTCGATGGCGGCGCTGGACAACAGCAGCACCCAGAACCCGCCCAGCATGGCCACCACCCAGTGACGGCTGCGCGCGGGCTTGTCGATGCCGATGGCCTTTTCGCGATCGGAAGCCAGTGCGCGGTAACCGCGCCACACGGCCATGACGAGCGCCACCACAAACCATGTCGTGGAATAGCCAAACAGGTAGAGCAGCAAATCGGAAGTCCAGGCGCCGATGCGCCCGCCGGCATTGGAGACGACGCGGGAGGAGGCTGCCACCGACCAGCCCGGGTCACTGCGATGGTAGGTCACCAGAATCATGGCCAGGTAGACGGCGGCCAGAACGACCAGACCCAACAGGGCCTCGCGCAGCAGACGCGCCAGCTTGGATGGAACGGGAGTGGCAGACATGCGCGGATTATAGCCTGTCTGCCGGGTGTTATACTTTGCACTTTTTGCAGGTGTATTCCCATGAGCCAAGCGCCTCGCCACTGCCCCCTGTTGATTCTGGGCTCGGGTCCGGCAGGTTATACTGCCGCCGTCTATGCTGCCCGCGCCAACCTCCATCCCGTGTTGATCACGGGGGTGGCCCAGGGCGGCCAGTTGATGACCACCACCGAAGTGGACAACTGGCCCGCCGATGCCATGGGCGTGCAGGGCCCCGAGCTGATGCAGCGTTTTCAGCAGCATGCCGAACGCTTCCACACCGAGATCCTGTTCGACCACATCCACCGCGCCGACCTGCAAACGCGTCCTTTCGTTCTGCAAGGGGATAACGGCACCTACACCTGCGATGCCCTGATCATTGCCACCGGTGCATCCGCGCTCTATCTCGGACTTCCCTCCGAAGAAGCATTCATGGGCCGCGGCGTTTCGGGCTGCGCCACCTGCGACGGGTTCTTTTACCGCGGCGAAGACGTGGCCGTCATCGGCGGCGGCAACACGGCGGTGGAGGAAGCGCTCTACCTCAGCAACATCGCGCGCAGCGTGACCCTGGTCCATCGTCGCGACAAGCTGCGGGCCGAGCCCATCCTGGTGGACCAGCTGCTGGAAAAATCCCGCAGCGGCAACGTACGCCTGTTATGGAACCACACGCTGGACGAAGTGCTGGGCGACGGCAGCGGCGTGACGGGCATGCGCGTCAAAAGCACCACGGACAATGCGACCCTGGAGACACCACTCAAGGGTGTCTTCATCGCCATCGGCCACCGCCCCAACACCGAGTTGTTTGTCGGCCAGCTGGCCATGGAAAACGGTTACATCGTGACCCAGACCGGACGCACCGGCGGCTTTACCCAAACCAGCATACCCGGCGTCTTCGCTGCCGGCGACGTGCAGGACCACGTCTACCGCCAGGCCATCACCAGCGCTGCCACAGGCTGCATGGCAGCGCTTGATGCCCAGCGCTACCTGGAGAACCTCGCCCACCCGGCATGAAACGCCCCCTGGCCATTGCGCTGCTGTTTGTCCTGCTCTGGGGCATGGGGCTGGCAACCCGCAGCATTACCCGTCCTGACGAAGGCCGCTACGCAGAGATTGCGCGCGAAATGGCCGTATCGGGTGACTGGGTTACCCCGCGCCTGAACGGCATCCCCTATTTCGAAAAACCCCCGCTGCAATATTGGGCCTCGGCCCAGAGCATCGAAATACTGGGCCCCACCGCCCTGGCAGCACGCTTGTGGACCGCCCTCATGGGCTTGCTGGGCGTGTGGGTGGTGTGGCGCACGGGCGACCGGCTTTTTGGACACGGTAGCGGCAAGTGGGCGGCACTCGTGTTGATCAGCAGCCTGTATTACGCAGCATTGGGCCACATCAACTCGCTCGACATGGGCGTGAGCGTCTGGATGACCGTTTCCGTCTGCGCCTTTTTGCGCGCCCAGGTGGAAGACCGGCGCTGGATGATGCTGGCCTGGGCTGCAGCTGCAGCGGCCGTGTTGAGCAAGGGCCTGATGGCCCTGGTGCTGCCCGGCGGCGCCCTGATCCTGTATTCCCTCTGGACCCGCGACCTCTCGCCCTGGCGACGCCTCGACCCCATTCGCGGCGTGCTGGTCTTTCTGGCACTGGCCGCGCCCTGGTTTTTTCTGAGCGCCACGATCCACCCCGAGTTCCTGCGCTTCTTCTTCATCCACGAACATTTCGAACGCTTTACCAGCACGATCCATCAACGCGAGGAACCCTTCTGGTATTTCCTGCCCATCCTGCTGACCGGTTGGCTGCCCTGGACCGGCCTGCTCTACGCCAGCGTGATCCGCCCCTTGCGCGGATTTCGCTCCCGCTCCTTTTCACCCCAGCGATTTCTGGCGCTCTACGCCCTGCTGGTGGTGGTGTTCTTCAGTATCTCCGGCTCCAAGTTGCCCTCCTACATCCTGCCGGCCTTCCCTGCCATCGCGCTGCTGATGGGACGCACGCTGGCACAGCGGCCTGGGCTGCCAGCCAGCGCCATGGCGCTGGCCCTCCTGTGGTCGGCCGCACTCACCTTTGCCGCAACCGCACTGCGCTTTCCCGAACTCGCAGCACAATGGGGTATCCAGCCGGACATCGATGCGGACATGGTGGCGTCCTACCAGCATTTTGCCGGGTGGATGCTGGCTGCAAGTGCGTCGCTCATGGCCGGCGTCCTGCTGGCGTTGCGCTGGCGCTCCGTGGCGCTCAAGGCGTTCACCGCCCTGGCCTTTGCTTCCCTCGTAGCAGTACAACTGCTGATGCAAGGGAGCGAAGCCCTCGCTGACGTCACCTCAAGCCGCCGCATTGCCGCAGACCTTGCCACCGAATTTCGGGCAGCCTCCCACATCTACAGCGTCGGGACCTATGACCAGACGCTGGACTACTACATACAACGCACCGTGGTACTGGTGGCGTTCCAGGACGAACTGGCGTTTGGCCTGAGCCTTGAACCCTGGAAATCCATTCCCACTCTGGCGGCATTTCATCCCGTATGGCTGGAAGACACGGAGGCGCGTGCCATCATGGCACCCACCACCTATGATGTGCTGGCAGCCCAGGGCTGGCCCATGCGCGTGATTTTCCGGGACACCCGCCGTGTTATAGTGGCGCGGATATGAGCCTGGCCAGTTTTTCTTTGATCCTCACCGGCGTTTTGCTCAACGCCGTCGCACAGCTGTTGCTCAAAGCCGGCACCAACGCCATTGGCCATTTCGCCTTCGAGTGGCGCAACATCGTTCCCATTGGTTGGCAGGTGGCCACAGAGCCACACATCCTGGGTGGCCTGTTCTGCTACGGCATCAGCGTGGTGGTCTGGATTCTGGCCCTCTCGCGCGTGCCCGTTTCCATGGCCTATCCCATGCTGTCCATCGGCTATGTGGTCAATGCCCTGGCCGCTTACTGGTTACTGGGAGAATCCTTTTCTGCCATGCGCCTGACGGGCATTTTTGTCATCATTCTGGGAGTGTTTCTCATTGCACGCAGCTGATTCGAGGAAGGCCAAGCCCTTTCTGCCCTTTGCCCGCCCTACCATCGACGAGTCCATGGTGGCTGCGGTGGCCGACACCCTGCGCTCCCTCTGGATTACTTCGGGTCCGCAGGTACTGGCCTTTGAAAAGGCCCTGTCCGAATATCACGGTGGTCGTCCGGTTCGCGTATTCACGTCGGCCACGGCCGCTCTGGAAGTGGCCCTGCTCGTTGCGGGCATCGGCCCGGGCGACGAAGTCATCATGCCGGCCCAGACCTTTTTTTCCTGCGCCAATGCCATCGCCCATACCGGGGCCCGGCCGGTATTCGTGGACGTGGACCCCGTCACCCGCAACATGGATCTGGGCGCCGCCGAGGCGGCCATCAACCCACGCACGCGCGCCCTCATGCCCACGCATTTTGCGGGGCTGCCCATGGACATGGATGCCCTCTATGAGCTGGCCGGGGATACCGACCTGCGCGTCATCGAAGATGCGGCGCTGGCCATCGGCAGCCAGTGGCAGGGGCGGCGCATCGGCAGCTTTGGGGACATTGCCAGCTTCAGTTTTCATCCCAATAAAAACATGACCACCATCGAGGGTGGTGCACTGGTCTTTGCCGACGAGGCCGAAGCCCGGCTCGCCGAGCGCTTCCGTTTTCATGGCATCGCGCGCAACCCGGATGGCACCCGCGATGTCACGGTGTTGGGGGGGAAATATAACCTGCCCGACGTCAACGCACGCCTGGGGTTGCTGCAGCTGGCCCGCCTGGACGAGTTCACTGCACGGCGCCAGAAGCTGGTGGCGCGCTACTTCGAGCAACTGCAGACTGACCCACCCTGCACGCTGCCCGCGCGCGGTGATACCGGCCATAGCTGGAACTTCTTTGCGCCATTGTTGCCGCTCGACCAGCTGACCCTGACGCGCAAACAGGTCATGGATGCGTTGCAGGCCGAAGGCATCGGCACCGGCATCTCTTATGAAGCCGTGCATCTCACCACCCAATACCGCAAACTGGGCTACCGCGAGGGTGATTTTCCCCATGCCGAACACATTGCCCGCACCACCCTGACCCTGCCGCTCTATCCGGGTCTGGAAGAGGCCGACGTGGATCGGGTCTGTGAGACGCTGCGCGCTGTTCTTCACGCTGCCAAACGATGATAGCCATGTCCAACCCAAGCCTTTCAGTGGTCATTCCGGTATACAACGAGGAAGAGGGGTTGCAAGCCCTGTTTGATCGCCTCTATCCTGCGCTGGACGCACTGCATGTCCCTTACGAAGCCATCTTCATCAATGATGGCAGCACCGACCGCTCGGTGTCCCTGTTGCGGGGCCAGTTTGAAAAG
Organism: Pseudomonadota bacterium; assembly: GCA_021804705.1. Lineage (GTDB taxonomy): Bacteria > Pseudomonadota > Gammaproteobacteria > Burkholderiales > Ferrovaceae > JAJZRV01. The sequence continues at coordinate 11,171 of JAJZHC010000008.1, read as the reverse complement.
CGCCCCGATACCACGCGCGTGATCCTGCTTAACGGCAATTATGGGCAGCACATGGCCATCATGGCGGGCTTCGAACAAGCTCGCGGCAACCGGGTCGTGACGCTGGATGCCGACCTGCAGAACCCGCCGGAGGAAATTGGCAAACTGCTGGCGGCCATGGACGCCGGCCACGATTATGTGGGAACGGTGCGCCAGAATCGTCAGGACAACGCCTGGCGCCGTTGGGCCTCGCGTCTGATGAACCGGCTGCGCGAACGCATCACGCACATCCACATGACGGACCAGGGCTGCATGCTGCGCGCCTATGATCGCAAGATCGTCCGCGCGATTGCGTCCTGCCGCGAGGTGAACACCTTCATTCCGGCGCTGGCCTATACCTTTGCTGCGCATCCCACCGAAGTAGCGGTCCGCCATGAAGAAAGGGCTGCGGGTGAGTCCAAATATTCCCTGTACAGCCTGGTGCGCCTCAACTTCGATCTCGTGACCGGGTTTTCCGTCTTCCCGCTGCAGCTGTTTTCCCTGCTCGGCATGGTCCTGTCGCTGCTGTCCGGCCTGTTCGTGGTGTACCTGTTCATTCGCCGGCTGGTGGTAGGGCCCGAAGCTGAAGGTCTGTTCACCCTGTTTGCCATCACCTTCTTCCTCATCAGCATCCTGTTGTTTGGCATCGGCCTTCTGGGCGAATATGTGGGCCGTATCTACCAGCAGGTGCGCGACCGCCCCCGCTTTCTCATTGAAGCGATCCTGGAAGCGCCCCGCGAGAGCAGGCAGGACGCATGACGCGTGCCGTCGTTTTTGCGTACCACACCATCGGGGTGCGCTGCCTTGAAGTGCTCCTCGAACAGGGCGTGGAGGTGCCCCTGGTGGTGACCCATCAGGACAACCCCCAGGAAAACATCTGGTTTGAAAGCGTGGCCGATTTCGCCCGTTCGCGCGGCATTCCACTGATCACACCGGAAGACCCCAACGATCCGCTCATCGTGCAGAAAATTCGCGACCTCAAGCCGGACTTCCTGTTTTCCTTTTACTACCGCCACATGCTGGGCGCCGCATTGCTGGCACTCCCCGCGCATGGCGCCTACAACCTGCACGGCTCGCTGCTGCCCAGATTTCGGGGGCGGGTGCCCGTCAACTGGGCGGTCATCCTGGGCGAAACCGAAACCGGTGCCACGCTGCATGCCATGACCGTCAAACCGGACCAGGGCGACATCGTGGCCCAGGAGCGGGTGCCCATCGGGCCCGACGACACGGCTTTCGAGGTGTTTGGACGGGTCACGACGGCCGGCGTCACAGCCCTGAAAAAAGCGTTGGGGCCCCTGGTGTCCGGACAGGCCATCCATCTTCCCCAAAACCTCGCAGCTGGTTCTTACCATGGCGGGCGCCGCCCCGAAGACGGCCGCATTGACTGGAGCCTTTCTGCACAAGCCATCCACAATCTGGTGCGCGGCGTGGCGCCTCCTTACCCCGGCGCGTTCACGCGGCTTGGAGGGCATGGCGCACGCATCCTGCGCACCAGTCTCAAACGAAGCCCTGAAGCCATTGCCCACACCACAGGCGGGGATGGCGCCCCCCTGTACATCCTGGCCATGGAACTGGAGGGGCAAGCGCTGGACGCCTCTGAATTCCGGCGCCGATTTCCTCTCGGCGTGCATCCCCACTGACTGGTATAATTGACGTTTTATTTGCGGTTGGATCACATGAAAAAAATTCTGATTCTCGGGGTCAACGGGTTCATCGGCCATCACCTCAGTCAACGGATTCTCAACACCACCGACTGGGAAGTCTATGGCATGGACATGCAAAGCGAACGGGTGTCCGATCTGATCGACCACCCGCGCTTCCATTTCTTTGAAGGTGACATCACCATCAACAAGGAATGGATCGAATATCACATCAAGAAATGCGACGTGGTCTTGCCCCTGGTGGCCATTGCCACACCGGCCACCTACGTGCAGCAACCCCTGCGCGTGTTTGAACTGGATTTTGAAGCCAACCTGCCCATCGTACGCAGCTGCGTCAAGTACAAGAAGCGCATCCTCTTCCCGTCCACGTCCGAAGTGTATGGCATGTGCCGCGACAGCGAATTCGACCCGGACCAGTCTGACCTCATTCTGGGCCCCATCGAAAAACAGCGCTGGATCTACTCCTGCAGCAAGCAGCTGATGGACCGCGTCATCTGGGGCTACGGCATGCAGGATGGCCTGGACTTCACCCTGTTTCGTCCCTTCAACTGGATCGGCGCCGGGCTGGATAGCATCCATACACCCAAGGAAGGCAGTTCACGCGTCATCACCCAGTTTTTCGGCCACATCGTGCGTGGCGAAAACATCAAGCTGGTGGACGGCGGCACGCAAAAGCGCGCCTTCACCTACATCGATGATGGCGTCTCGGCCCTGATGAAAATCATCGAAAACAAGAACGGCATCGCCAGTGGCAAGATCTACAACGTGGGCAACCCTGCCAACAACTTCTCGGTCAAGGAACTGGCCGAGATGATGCTGAAGCTTGCCATGGAGTATCCCGAGTACCGCGATACGGCAAAGCAGGTCAAGCTGGTGGAAACCTCCTCAGAAGCATATTACGGCAAGGGTTATCAGGACGTGCAAAACCGCGTTCCCAAAATCACCAACACCAGGGCCGAACTGGAATGGGCCCCCCAGGTAACCATGGCCGATGCGCTTCGCTTCATTTTTGATTCCTACCGCAGCCAGGTCGCTGAAGCACGCGGTTTGGTGGACTGATTCGTCATGAGTGCCACGCCGCAAGTTGGCATCGTCATGGGCAGCAACTCCGACTGGGGCGTCATGGAACATGCTGCCCGCATGCTGGAGCGTTTTGGCGTGCCCTACGAATCCCGCGTGGTCTCGGCCCACCGCACACCGGACCTGATGTTTGAATACGCTGCGCAAGCCCGTGCGCGCGGTCTGGCCTGCATCATTGCCGGCGCCGGTGGGGCCGCCCATCTGCCGGGCATGCTGGCTGCCAAAACCACACTGCCCGTGTTGGGGGTTCCCGTTCCCAGCACCAGCCTTGCCGGACAAGATTCGCTGCTGTCCATCGTTCAGATGCCCAAGGGCATTCCCGTAGCCACTTTTGCCATCGGTGAAGCGGGCGCCACCAATGCCGCCCTCTTTGCCGTTAGCATGCTGGCCCGCGGGATGCCTGCCTTGCTCCAACAGCTTGACGATTACCGCGCCGAGCTGGTCAGCACCGTACAAGCCATGACCCTACCTCCCGAACGATGAGTGAACAACACACCACCCTGGGCATTCTGGGTGGCGGTCAGTTAGGACGCATGTTTGCCAGCGCGGCCCGCACCATGGGCTATGACGTGGTAGTCCTTGATCCTGACCCCAACGCCCCGGCCGCCCACTTCGCCACGCGCCACCTCTGCGCCCCCTATGACGATGCTGCGGCCCTGCACGCCCTGGCGCACACCTGCGCCGCAGTAACCACCGAGTTTGAAAACGCCCCTGCGGCAGCACTTGAGGCCCTGGCCAGACATTGCCCGGTGCGTCCTGCCGCCAGCGCGGTGGCCATTGCACAAGACCGCATTCAGGAAAAAACTTTCCTGAAGGACAACGGGTTTCCGGTAGGTGCCTTTGTGGTGGCGCGTAACCCCGAAGCGTTTCACGAGGTCATAGAGACCATCAAGTACCCCGCCATCATCAAGACAGCGCGCTATGGGTACGACGGCAAGGGGCAGGTTCGGGTCCAATCCGCTACGGAAGCGCTGCAGGCGCTGAATGACCAGCCCACCCTGCTTCCTGTGGTGATTGAAACCCTGGTGCCCCTGCGCCTGGAAATTTCCGTACTGCTGGCCCGTGGAGACAATGGCCAGATTGCGCTCTGGCCCGTGGCAGAAAACCGCCACCAGAACGGCATCCTCGATGTCACCATCGCCCCCGCGCGGATTCGCGAGGAGCTTGCGGCGCGCGCCTGCAAAATTGCCTCGGACATCGCAGAGCGCATGGCCTATGTGGGCGTGCTGGCCGTGGAGTTTTTCGTGACCGGCATCGACACCCTGCTCGTCAACGAAATGGCACCCCGCCCCCACAACAGCGGCCACTACACCATTGACGCCTGCGTCACCAGCCAGTTTGAACAGCAGGTGCGCACCCTGTGCGGACTACCGCTGGGTAATCCGGAACTGCTTCGACCTGCAGTCATGGTCAATCTGCTGGGAGACTTGTGGGCCCAGGGTACTCCACCCTGGGAGGTGATTTTTCAGGAGCCCAATGCCAAGCTGCATCTCTATGGCAAACAGGCTCCGCGACCGGGCCGCAAAATGGGCCACTTTACCGTGCTGGGGAACAGCGCCAGTGAGGCGCTGGAAAAAGCGATGGGGCTGCGCACCGCTTTGGGAATAACAGACCAGTCCTAGACCGCGTCGTCGTTGGTTTCACCGGTACGGATGCGAACCGCCTGGCTGACATCCATCACGAAAATCTTGCCATCGCCAATCTTGCCGGTACGCGCGGAACGTACGATGGCTTCGATGGCCTTCTCTTCGGCGCTGTCGGACACCACCACTTCGACCTTGACCTTGGGCAGGAAATCGACCACATATTCGGCGCCGCGATACAGTTCCGTATGGCCTTTCTGGCGGCCAAACCCCTTCACCTCCGTCACGGTCAGGCCAGAAATTCCGACCTCGGACAGCGCTTCTCTGACCTCATCCAGCTTGAAGGGCTTGATGACCGCTGTAATCAGTTTCATCGTGTGCTCCACTCGATTGCGGCCAGCCATGCCAGCCAAGGGTTATGCTGCTTTGCAATGAATGATAACACCGGATGACCCACAAAAGAAAACCGCCCGCAGCGCGGGCCGCGGGCGGAAAGACCACTTTAGGAGACTGCTACAACACCTTTGAAAAACGGTGGTGGTCGGCGTGCTGCCAGAGATATTTGTCGAAGGCCATCGCCACGGCCCGCACAAAAAACCACCCCGCCTTGCTGACCTCGATGCCCGCATCAGTGCGCAGCACGAGGCCAAAACTCTCAAATTCACGAATGCGCTCCAGCGCTTCGTCAAAATAATCCACAAACGAAATGCCGTAACGGCGTTCCAGGGGCTCGAAGCGCACCTGGCCCTGGCACATCAGTCCCATGATGACCTCGCGACGCAGCAGGTCGTCGTCATCCAGTGTCAGCCCGCGCTCCACAGGCAAGTGCCCTGCATCAAGTGCGGCGTAGTACTCCGCCAGCGTCTTGACGTTCTGGCTGTAAGCCCGGCCTACCTGGCTGATGGCCGATACGCCAAACCCCACCAGATCGGAACCTGCATTGGTGTGATATCCCTGGAAATTGCGCTGCAGCCGGCCTTCACGCTTGACCCTGGCTAACTGGTCCTCGGGCAACGCAAAGTGATCCATACCGATGTATTCGTAGCCCTGCTGGAGGAATGTTTCGATGGCCTGGTCCAGCATGCGCAGTTTAAGGTCTGCACCGGGCAACACGAATGCATCGATGCGTCGCTGCGGTTTGAAGCGTGCCGGCAAATGGGCATAGGCATAGAGCGCAATGCGATCGGGGCGAATGCTGACCACTTGCTGCAAGGTTCGCGCAAACGAAGTAGGCCCCTGATGCGGCAGTCCGTAAATCAGATCCATGTTGATGGAATCAAAGTGCAGGGCGCGAGCTTCCTTCATCAACGCTGCCACCTGCTCGAAGGGCTGAACACGGTGAATGGCTTCCTGCACCAGAGGGTCAAAATCCTGCACGCCAAAACTGATCCGGTTAAAACCCAGCTGGCGGATATGCGCAAGGCGCGCGCCATTCACGGTGCGCGGGTCAATTTCAATGGAACACTCGGCACCGGGCACGAACTCGAATCGAGCCCTGAGGCGGGCCACCAGGCTGGCAAGTTCTTCATCGCTGAGGAAGGTGGGCGAGCCTCCACCAAAATGCAGCTGGGACACTGGGGACAACTCTCCCTCGGGGCCGGCCAGATGCTGAGAGACGCGGTCGATTTCCACTTCCAGATAGCGCAGGTAATCCTGCACCTTGCCATGGTCCTTGGTAATGACTTTGTTGCAGGCACAGTAGTAACATACCGACTCGCAAAACGGCACGTGGATATATAAGGACATGGGCAGGGCGGCGCCCGAGGCACGCGCCTGCAGGGCGCCGATCAGGGCCTGGCCCTGCTGGTCAGGAACGAACCGGTCCGCAGTGGGATAGGATGTGTAACGCGGGCCCGGAATGTCAAACCGGCGCATCAAATCGGGGGTAATCAGTTCCATATCTTGCGGGGACTCATGTGTGTTGTCGTCAATATGGCTCATTCCTGAACCTGTTAATTTGATTAAGATCAAATTTTCGGTTTCTGAATACCATTTTTTAGCGCATGCCCTCATGAAAACGCCACCGCGAAATGGCATGCGGTGGCGTTGTTTCGTCGGCGAAGGGGTGCCGACGGAAAAGACGATCGCTTAAAAGCGGTAGCCTACACCGACCCCAGCCAACAACGGATTGATGTTGGCAGTCAACACCGAAGCTCCGCCCACGGCCTGAACATCGGCACTGACCCAGACTTTTTTGATGTCCACGTTGAAAGACCAGTGCGTGTTGATGGCGTAATCCATCCCCACCTGCAGATCCCCACCCCAATTGCTTTGAGAGGTGGTGAGCGCCCCTGCCGCCGCACGGGAATCCCAGGTGCGCATGTAGGTGACACCAGCGCCCACATAGGGCGTGAAACTGCCCATCGGATCAAAGTGGTACTGCAGGTTGAGGGTGGGTGGCAGCTCTTTGAGGCCGCCAATATCGGAGCCGGACAGGTTGATGCTGTGACTCACCGGGTAGGTGGCCACGAGTTCAGCGGCGAGGTTTCGTGTGAAAAAGTAGGTGACGTCCACTTCAGGTTGAACCTGATCAGACACTTTGAGGGTATCCGTACCTACCCCCCCTCCTGCCGAATTGTTGCGTTCGGTGACCACATCCAGCAGACGCACGCGCACCAGCCAGGGACTTAACTCCTCGGCAACGGCTGTTCCCGAAACAACGAGCCAGGCCACGGCAGCCCACAGCCCCACAGCCCATAAACCCGTTTTTTGAATTGCTGTTTTCATGATTCCCCCTGAAGATTTGAATGGTATAAGGGGAACCATGCGATCTACGCCGCTACTCCCCTTGGCGTACATCGTATGAACTGGCAGCGATCTATATTTTGATATAGATCAAAAAAACTCAAGAATGGTCAGCTGCCTTCGATGAGCTTGTTCAGGCCCTGCTGGTCGAGAATACGCACGTTGCGCCCCCTGACTTCGAGCAGGTGCTGATCGTGAAAACGGGACAGGATACGGCTGACGGTTTCAAGTTTGAGTCCCAGATAACTGCCGATGTCCTCGCGCGTCATGCGCAGCACCAGTTCAGAACCGGACTGCTTGCGCGCTGCAAAACGCTTGGCAAGGTTGACCAGAAATGCTGCCAGGCGCTCTTCAGAACGCATGCTGCCCAGCAGGAGCATCACCCCCTGATCCCGCACGATTTCACGCGAGAGGGTTTTATTGAAGCGATGCTGCAGGTTGGACATCAATTGGCCCAACTCTTCAAAGCGGTCAAAAGTGATCTCGCACACGGCGCTGTCCTCCAGGGCCACGGCGTCACAGATGTGCTGGTCGGTGCTGATAGCATCCAACCCCAGAATCTCGCCTGCCATCTGGAATCCGGTCACCTGGGCACGGCCATCCTCATGCAGGATGCTGGTCTTGAAAAAACCCGTGCTGACCGCAAACAGTGAGCGAAACGCATCACCCGTGCGATAGAGCGACTCTCCTTTCTTCACCACCTGGCGGTGTGCCATGTGCTGGTCCAGCAACAGGACCTCCTCGTCAGACAAGCCGGCAGGCAGGCACAGTTCCCGGATGGTACAACCACCACAAACAGATTTCAGTTCAGAGAAATCCATATCAACAGCCAGATAGAGGGTTTAAAGGGAGTCTAACCGACTCAAACGCTGCCCATTCTACGCGTAAATGGGTAGGTTCATGGCAAAAACCGCATCAATTTCCGGTTGCTGCAGGGTTTTCCCAACCCCCCCCCAGGGCGACGAACAGGGCTGTGGTGTCCTGGAAGCGCAGTGCCTGCGCCTGGACATAGGTAATCCTGGCCTGGCGATACTGGACCTCGGCGGCCAGAACCGCCAGGCCATTGGCAAGCCCTGCCCGCTCATTGGCCTCGAGCAGGTGCCAGGCCCCCTCTGCTGCAGCGAGGGATTCGGTGGCCGACTGCAAGGCTTCGGCATCGTGCTGCAAGGCGCGAATGGTATCCGCCACCTGGCCAAAGGCGCCCAGGACGGTTTGTCGGTAAAGCGCGAGATTTTGTTGATAGGCCTCCTCTGCGGCCTGCCTGCGCGCACGCAAGGTGCCGCCGTCAAAAATCGGCGCCGCCACGTCAACGCCCAGACTCCAGAAGTTGCCATTGCTGGCGAACAAGGTGCCGGTGGACGTGCCGTACTGCCCGTAACCCCCGTTGAGCGTGAAGGCTGGAAACAGGGCTGCCGTGGCCACGCCAATATTGGCGCTGGCGGCATGCAGCGTCGCTTCGGCAGCGACGATGTCGGGACGGCGCCGTACCAGCTCGGAGGGCAGTGAGAGCGGCAGGCGACCGGGCAGGGCCAGCTCTGATAGCGTCACGGCCGGAGGCTGCCACTCCGAGGGCAGCCTGCCGCCCAGCGTGGCCAGCAGATGCGCCGCCTGATCGGCCTTCTGCTGCAACGGCGGGAGCGCTGCCTCGAACTGGGCCAACTGGTTACGCAGGGCAAATACGGTACCGTAAGCCGTGGTGCCGGCCTGAAACTGTTTTTCTGCGAGGGTGACCTGTGCGCGCTGCAGGTCGATCAAGGCGCGCGTGTCAACTGCTTCCGACTCATAGGCAGCACGCGCAATGGCTGTGTTGACGATGTTGCCCGACAGCGCCAGATAGTTGCCCAAGAGCAGGGCCTGTTGCAGGTCCACCTGGGCCGCCAGCCCTTCCACCGTGCGTCGTTGGCCACCAAATACGTCCAGGGCATATCCGACGGAAGCCGACAGGGTGAACAGGTTAAAGGTCGGGCCGGGTGTTGTCCCGCCAAACAGTGCCGGGGAAAATTTTTCGCGCGTGGCGCCTACACCGGCATTCACCTGCGGATAGAACACACCATAGCCCGCCTGCAGGGCGCTCTGGCTTTGGCGCAAACTGGCTTGTGCCGCCGCCACGCCCGGGTTATGGGCCAACCCCTGGTCCACCAGGGCATCAAGGGTGGCCGAGTGGAACAGTTGCCACCAACGCGCCGTGGCCCCTACCCCAGCTTCGAAATGCTGCGCCTGTCCATCGGCATCGGCGGTGGACGCGGGGTCACCTCCCTGGTTGTAGTGGCCAGTCGCGGGGGCCTGGGGCGCCTTGAAGTCCGGACCCAGGGCGCACCCGGCAAACAGCACCAGAAGTGCCCCATAGCAAGGCCCAAGGAAATTGCGTGCGGGGCTCATTCATTTCTCCCCAATGTACACATCCACCAGCTGCCCGGGGTAGAGCACCAGGCCTTCTGGTCTTGTAAACCTGAAAATCAGCGGCAGCACGCGCACATCCACCCGTTCCGTGCGCTGGTTGGAGAGCTCGATTTTGGGTGAAACATAATGCTGGATACGGACGAATTCCAGCGGAATATTGACGTCCGTTCCCCGAATGAACATGCGGGCCTTCATGTGCGCCGCATCGGGAATGCGGGAAATCAGGATTTCATCCACATAGCAGCGCACCGCCAGAGACTGCTGCGCATTACCCACCACCAGGGCGGGCAGCATCCCGCCGGTGTAACTGTCGAAAGCCCCCTGGGACGAGAGGTACCCTCCCACCGCCGCATTGACTGCGAGTACAGTGCCGTCCACCGGGGCCGTGAGCGTGTATTTGGAAAGCAATACCTTGCCTGCCTCATAGGCTTTCACTGCAGCCACTGCCTGTTTCTGTGCGGCATCAAGCCCTGCGGCTGCCACTTCCACGGCATGCCGGGCCGAATCAAATGCATCGCGACTGACCGAGCGCGGGTCGAGCTCGCGTGATGTGTGCTGTTTGTCGTACTGGTCCTGCACGTTCCTGAGGTTGGCCTGGGCCAGTACGGATTGCGCTGCAGCTGCGTCGGCCTGGGCCTTGAGTTGCTCCGTCGTGGCCTGCTGCAGGCGGGCATCCAACATCAGCAGTGGCGTACCGGCCTTGACTTTCGTGCCCTCCGCCACCGGAATTTCCAACACGGTGCCAGACACTTCCGGATAAAGGTTGATGTTTTCACCGCTGGCCTGGATGCTCTCGATCAACCCGTTGGCATATATTCCCTTTTCGTAGGGGTTTGAGGCCGGCGTGAATGCGGGAGACTGTGGCTTGTGCTGAATGCCGAATACATACGCAGCCACAAGGCCAGCCAGAATGCCCAGCACCGCCAACGCAAAAATGACTTTAACCCTCATGACCGCCTCCATTGCGCAACGCGCTGATCTCTCCGTCTTCCATGTTCATGATCCGGTCAGCGTACTCAAATATGCGGCTGTCGTGAGTCACGATGATGATGCAGCGCTTGTCGTTCAGGATCTTCTCCTTGATGAAGGACACGATGCGCTTTCCGGTATCTCCGTCCAATGAGGCCGTGGGCTCATCGAAGATCAGGATGTCCGGGTGGCTTACCATCGCGCGGGCAATGGCCACCCGCTGCTGCTCGCCTCCACTGAGCTTGACCGGGGGCAAGTTCGTTTTATCCCCAAGGCCCACGATCTCCAGGTAGGCCGCGGCTTCCCGAAGGGCTTCGCTCCAGTTGACCTTCTTGAGAATCAACGGAATGGCCACATTCTCTGCGGTCGTGAGCCGGGGAAAAAGGTGGTAGTCCTGGAACACAAACCCCACCTTGTCCAGCCGGAAATTGGCGATCGCGTCGTCGGACAGGCTCCATAAATCCTGGCCCTCGACCATTACCTGCCCGGCGTTGGGCCGCAGGATGCCGGAAATGATGCTGAGCAGGGTGGTCTTGCCGCTGCCGGAAGGGCCCACAATGTAGAGGACCTCGCCGAAATAAGCCTCAAAGCTGACGTCCCTGACCGCAAAGGTTTTGGCTTCTCCATCGCCAAACCACTTGATCAGTGCTACTGCCTGGAGGGCTACCGTCGCCACGCTACCCCCTGAAAATGTCGAAAGGTTCGATCCTGATGA
>JAJZHC010000112.1 GCA_021804705.1 Pseudomonadota bacterium | reverse complement strand
CCTCGGCAGAACACGCAACTGGCTGCGCTATGATGTGCCGGAGCAATGGTTGCGCCGCGATTGGCGCGGCAATTATCGGGGTCAAAAGCAGATCTGGTACCTGCTGCGTCTCGTGGGGCGCGATTCCGACGTGTCCCTGCGCGCCTCCTCGCAGCCCGAATTTGATGCCTGGCGCTGGCATGATTACTGGATTCCGCTGGACAGCGTGATCGAGTTCAAGCGCGAAGTCTATCAGTTGGCCCTGAAGGAGCTTTCCGCTTTCCTGCGCCCCGAGCCCAGTCGATCGTCTTTTTCGAAGGAATCACACACTTCCGGGCAACACAGTTCTTGACACCTGGCAGGTGCTGTTTGTAGACTCATCTTGTTTAGACAAGGTCTAAAAACCGCTTGCCACCTAACACGAGGAGCGCACCATGAAACTAGCAGGAACCCAGACTCACGAAAACCTGAAAGCGGCATTTGCCGGCGAATCCCAGGCCAATCGCCGTTACCTCTATTTCGCAGCCAAGGCCGATGTTGAAGGCCAAAATGACGTTGCCGCCGTCTTCCGTTCCACCGCCGAAGGCGAAACGGGTCATGCGCACGGTCACCTGGAATACATGGAATCCGTGGGCGATCCTGCAACGGGCCTGCCCATTGGCACCAGCCGCCAGAACCTGAAGGCCGCCATCGAAGGCGAAACCCATGAGTACACCGACATGTACCCCGGGATGGCCAAGACAGCCCGCGCCGAAGGTTTTGATGAAATCGCCGACTGGTTCGAGACTTTGGCCAAGGCCGAACGCTCCCACGCCAACCGTTTCAGCCAGGCGCTCGCTGCCCTGGTCGATTAATCCAGCATGACCCCTTCCGGGCCCGCTGCGGGTCCGGAGGGTGTTTGCAGTGCAATGGCAATACTGCGGTCCCAACACCCGCGTTGCCTCAAGGAGATGCCTCGCCATGTCTAGAGAAGGCAATCTGGAAGCCCCGACGCGGCATCCTCTCGACTGGAAAAACCCCGACTTTTACGACCACGCCAAGACCGAAGCCGAAATGGAGCGGATCTTTGACATATGTCATGGATGCCGCCGCTGCTTCAATTTGTGCAATGCATTCCCCATGCTCTTTGACGCGGTGGACGAGTCCGCTAGCGGCGAACTGCACAGCGTTCCCAAATCCGTATTGTGGGACGTGGTGGACCAATGCTACCTGTGCGACATGTGTTACATGACCAAGTGTCCCTACACGCCCCCGCACGCCTTCAACCTGGATTTTCCGCACACCATGCTGCGCGCCAAGGCCGTGCAGTTCAAGGAAGGCAAGCCCAATTTCCGCGACAGGCTGCTCAGCAGCACTGACGCGCTGGGCAAGCTGGCCTCGATTCCGGTGGTGGTGCAGATGGTCAATGCCGTGAATCACAACGGGGTGACGCGTGCCGTCATGGATACGACGCTCGGTATTCACCGCGAGCGCATCCTGCCCACCTACACCTCGGCCACGTTCCGCAAGCACGCTACGCCGAATGAGAGCTTCCCGGTGCGCGATGGTCAGCGCACGCCCGGCAAGGTGGTGATCTATTCCACCTGCTACATCAACTACAACGAGCCCGGTATCGGCCACGACCTCGTCAAGGTGCTGGCACACAACGAGATTCCCGCGCGCCTCCTGGAAAAGGAAGCCTGCTGCGGCATGCCCAAGCTGGAGTTGGGCGACCTGGACAGTGTGGCGGCGCTCAAGGAAAGGAACATTCCGCTGCTGGCTGAAGTGGCGCGTGCCGGTTACGCCATCATGACGCCTATTCCTTCCTGCACGCTGATGTACAAGCAGGAGTTGCCCCTGATGTATCCGGACGATGCGGATGTGGCGGCGGTGGCGGAAGCCATGTTCGATCCCTTCGAATACCTCTCGCTGCGCCATGCCGACGGCCTGCTCAAGACTGACTTCGTGAAACCGCTGGGCCATGTGTCCTATCATGTGCCCTGTCACCTCAGAGTGCAGAACATTGGTTTGAAGACCAAGGAGCTGCTGCAGATGATTCCCGACACCACGGTCAACACCGTGGAGCGCTGCGCGGGCCATGACGGCACCTGGGGGGTCAAGTCCGAACATTTCGAGATGTCCATGAAGATCGGCCGTCCGGTGTTCAACCGGATGAAGGAAGATGAACCGGACTACGTCAGTTCTGACTGCCCCATTGCCTCGCGGCATATCCTGCAGGGCATGAAGGAAGAACGCGAGAAGGAACACCCCATCTCGCTGCTACGCATTGCCTACGGACTGGAATGACATCATGCCTGCCATCACACGCGAAAGTTTGATGACCCTGGAAGCCTATGCGCGCGAACGAAAACAGTTTCGTACCGGCGTCATTGCCCATAAACGGACGCGCACCCTGCATCTGGGAGACCATGTCACGCTGCTGTTCGAAGACGAGCTCACCATGCGCTATCAGGTGCAGGAGATGCTGCGCATCGAGCGCATTTTTGAAGAGTCGGGTATCCAGGAAGAGCTCGACACCTACAACCCCCTGATTCCGGATGGTAGCAACTGGAAAGCCACCCTCCTGATCGAGTACGAGGATCTGGTGGAGCGGGCGCGCATGCTGGGGCGTCTGATGAATGTGGAGACCAGGATCTGGATGCAGGTGGCAGGACACGCGCGCGTCTTTCCCATCGCCGATGAAGATCTGGAACGGCAGAACGAAACCAAAACCTCCACCGTACACTTTCTGCGTTACGAACTGACGCCACAAATGATCGCGGACCTGCGTGCAGGCGCCGTGCTCAGTTCGGGCGTGGACCATCCTGCCTACCAGGTCGAACTGGCTGCAGTACCAGACACCCTGCGCCAGTCGCTGCTGGCAGATCTGAAGTGATGGGGGCATTCAATTGGCTAACTGGGGACAGACCTCATTTTGAGGTCTGTCCCCGGTCGATGCCCCCAATTGAATGCCAATTCATCAGGGTCTGACCCTATAATACCCACTTGAATTACTTCAATAGGGCAACGCATTATGTGCGGTATCGTGGGCGCCGTGGCCCGGCGCAACGTGGTTCCCATCCTGATAGAAGGGTTAAAGCGCCTGGAATACCGGGGCTATGATTCGGCGGGGCTTGCCATCGTCAATGGCGGCATGCAGCGCGTGCGCAGCATTGGACGCGTGGTGCAGCTCGAAGTCCAGGTAGAGGCTGAACAGGTCTCTGGCGAACTGGGCATCGCCCATACCCGCTGGGCAACCCACGGTGCTCCCAACATTTGCAACGCCCATCCTCACCTCAGCCGTGACGGCATAGCCGTGGTCCATAACGGCATCATCGAAAATTACGAGACCCTGCGTCGCCAGCTGCAACAACAAGGTTACGTGTTCGAGTCGGAAACCGACACTGAGGTTATCGCACATCTGGTGCATTCCTTCTACGCCAGCCATCACGATCTGGCGCGCGCCCTGCGCGAGGCGCTGGCGCAATTGCAGGGCGCCTATGCCATCGCCGTGGTGTGCGTGCACGAACCCCATCGCCTGCTGGCGGCCCGCCTGGGCAGCCCGTTGCTGATAGGGTTGGGAGAAGGCGAATACTTTCTGGCCTCGGATGCTGCGGCATTGATCACGCAGACGCAGCGCATGCTCTACCTGGAAGAGGGTGACGTCGTCGACATCACGCTCTCGGGTTATACCATCACCGACGTCCAGGGGCGCCCCGTCTTCCGCGCCACCCATGTCAGCCACCTCTCGGCCGAGTCAGCCGAGTTGGGTCCCTACGCCCATTACATGCAGAAGGAAATTGCCGAGCAACCGCGAGCCATCGCCAATACCTTGGAAAACGTGCTGGAGCTGGGCTTCGTGCCGCAGTTGTTCGGCGATGCGGCCCATGCGGTATTTTCCGAACTGGACAGCATCACCATTCTGGCTTGTGGCACCAGCTATCACGCAGCGATGGTGGCGCGCTACTGGATCGAGCAGATTGCCCGTGTGCCTTGTACGGCCGAGGTGGCGAGCGAATATCGCTATCGCGACTCCGTACCCAATTCGCGCACGCTCATCGTCACCATCTCGCAGTCCGGTGAAACTGCCGACACCCAGGCGGCGTTGAAGCACGCCCAGGCGCAAGGCCACCGCCATTCGCTGGCCATCTGCAACGTGCCGGAAAGCGCGCTGGTCCGATTGTCCACTTTGTCCTTCCTGACGCGCGCCGGGATGGAAATTGGCGTGGCATCCACCAAGGCGTTCACCACGCAACTGGTGGCCC
Organism: Pseudomonadota bacterium; assembly: GCA_021804705.1. GTDB lineage: Bacteria > Pseudomonadota > Gammaproteobacteria > Burkholderiales > Ferrovaceae > JAJZRV01. The sequence goes on along the minus strand of JAJZHC010000112.1, from coordinate 981 downwards.
TGTTTGCATTGACGGCGACCCTGGCGCGCATGCGCGGCGTCCTTTCCCCTGAAACAGAAGCCGAATATATGGATGCGTTGCGCCGTCTGCCCAACAAGGTGCAGCATGTGCTCAATCTGGAACCCCAGTTGATGCTCTGGGCTGATCGCTTCGCCAAAAAACAGCATGCACTCTTTTTGGGACGTGGGGTGCATTACCCCATCGCGCTGGAAGGTTCCTTGAAGCTCAAGGAGATTTCATACATTCATGCCGAGGCCTACCCGGCTGGCGAACTCAAGCATGGGCCGTTGGCACTGGTGGATGCCGAAATGCCGGTGGTGGCAGTGGCCCCCAACGATGCCTTGCTGGGAAAGCTCAAGTCGAACCTGCAGGAAGTGAAGGCACGCGGGGGCGAGCTGTATGTGTTGGCGGACAACGACAGCCTTTTCAGCTCGGCCGAAAGATTTCATGTCATTCGCATGCCGGATTACGAAGGCATCCTGAGCCCCGTGATGCATGTGGTGCCGCTGCAACTGCTGGCGTACCACACCGCCTGCCGACGCGGCACCGATGTGGACAAACCACGTAATCTCGCCAAGAGCGTGACGGTGGAATGATCGGGGTCTGGGCTGTAATCAAACCTTAAAATTGCTGCAGTAGATTGGATAGCTGACATCGCTTTACTGGAGAAAAGGATGCTGGCCCAACCCCGTCAGTCCGTCAAGGACAAGGCAATCAAGACCGGCGCCAGCCCAACGGCGCGCGATATCCTGCTTGATTCTCCAATCCTCTCTCCAGCCAACACCAATCACGAAGCATTCCAGATATTTACTGACCATCCGCAGCTGATCGGATTGCCCGTCGTCGAGGAAGACCGCCCCATCGGACTGATCAACCGCAGCTTTTTCATGGATAGCCTGGCGCGCCCGTTTCGTCGGGAAATCTTTGATAAAAAAAGCTGCACCGCCTTCATGGACGAGGCCCCGCTCATCGTCGAAACCG
>JAJZHC010000111.1:4911-5241 GCA_021804705.1 Pseudomonadota bacterium | reverse complement strand
AGGAGGGAAATGGCCGTGGTGTAACGGCCCCAGCTCATGAAGGGTATATCGTTGCGAATCCTGAAAAATTCCATGTGCTTTCTCTCTCAAGGCGCGCGATCAGCGGCCTTTGTGAAGCCAGTCCACGTTACCGATGGACAGCTTGTCGATCTTGCGGCGGCTGCCATAAATCAGATTGACCAATCCCCGCGAAACGATCACGGCGCTAAACATGGATGTCAGAATGCCCAGCACCAGAACCACGGCAAACCCCTTCACCGGCCCCGAACCGAAGGCAAACAATGCAACGCCGGCAATACCGGTGGTAACGTTGGAATCCAGGATGGTGCC
>JAJZHC010000111.1:0-4901 GCA_021804705.1 Pseudomonadota bacterium | reverse complement strand
CGAGTTGCCGTTGCGCAGCTCTTCGCGAATGCGTTCATTGATCAGAACATTGGCATCGATGGCCATCCCCACCGTCAGTGCAATCCCTGCCATGCCAGGCAAAGTCAAGGTGGCTTGCAGCAACGACAGCAACCCCACCAGCAGCAGCACGTTGACGGCTAGAGAGGTGATCGAAATGACGCCAAACAGAAGGTAGTAGACCACCATGAACACCGAAATGGCCGCAAAGCCGATCCAGGTGGAATGAAATCCGCGCGCGATGTTTTCAGCACCAAGACTGGGGCCCACCGTACGCTCTTCAAGAAACTCCATGGGAGCAGCCAGGGCGCCGGCACGCAACAGTAGCGCCAGGTCGTTGGCTTCCTTGGGATTACGCAATCCGGTGATTTGAAACCGCGCGCCCAGCTCGTCCTGAATGGTGGCGACACTGATGGCTTCGGTCTTGCCCTTCTCGATGAGCAGGATGGCCATGCGTTTTTTCAGGTTTTCACGCGACACCTGGCGGATGATTCGTGCACCCTTGCTGTCCATACTGATATTCACCGACGGCCGATTGGACTGCGAGTCAAATCCAGCCCCGGCGTCCGTGATGACCTCTCCCGTCAAAACCACTTGCTTCTTGACAAAGACCGGCGCGCCGCCCCGCTCCAGGACCAGTTCGTCACCAAAGGGTGGGGGTTCGGTCACGGAAGTGGGGGCGGGATGGTCCTCGTCCACCAGACGGATTTCAAGGGTAGCCGTACGTCCGATGATGTCCTTGGCTTTGGCCGTGTCCTGCACACCCGGGAGCTGAACGATGATGCGGTCCGAGCCCTGTTGCTGGATGATGGGTTCCTTGGCGCCCAGCTCGTTGACGCGATTGCGCAATGCCAGGATGTTCTGCTTGAGGGCCTGATCCTGAATGGTGGTCAGCGCTTCCTGCTTGAGTGCAGCCACGATGGAAAGATCTGTTCCCGCTCCTTCGTCCTTGAAGATCAGGTCACGGTATTCATTGTCCAGCACCTGGTGGGCCGCGGTGCGGGTGGCTTCATCGCGAAACCGCAGCGTCACGCGGTTGCCGTCACGACTGATGCCATCATAGTACACGCGCTTGTCGCGCAATGCGCTGCGCATTTCCGAAGCATAGCTGTCCAGCCGCTTGGTGAGCGCCGCCTTCATGTCCACCTGCAACAGAAAATGCACGCCCCCTGAAAGGTCAAGCCCCAGATACATGGGCAGTGCACCAATGTCCGACAGCCAGCGGGGCGAGTTGGGGACCAGATTCAGGGCGACCACATAACCGGGTTGGTGCCCCTCGGGATTGAGCGCATGGTCCACCACATCACGTGCCTTGAGCTGGGTATCAGGATCAGCAAAACGGATCTTGATGCCGCTTTCATCGAGCGTGGAACGCATGTAGGGAATGGCCGCGTCATGCAGCACCTGCTCGACCCGTGCAGCCAGGGCACTGTCCACTTTGGCAGTGCCGCCCTGTGCCGAAATCTGCACCGCCGGCGACTGGCCAAAGAAGTTAGGCAGGGTATAGAGCGTGCCCAGCACCAGGGCCAGCAAAACCAGGCCGTTTTTCCAGAGAGGGAACTTATTCATGAAAAATTACTGGACAGTGCCTTTGGGCAGCAATGTACCCACGGCCCCGCGTTGCACCTGGATGGTGACACCCTTGGCAATTTCCAGTTTGACGTAGTTGGCGTCAAGATCGATGATCTTGCCCAGAATGCCGGCTGCCACCACCTCATCGCCGCGGCTCAATGCCTCGAGCATGGCCTTCTGCTCTTTCTGGCGTTTCATCTGCGGGCGAATCATCATGAAATACAGCACCCCAAACATGATGACGATGAAAACCAGGTTCATACCCAGGTCAGGAGCAGCGGTGGCGCCGCTATCCGCGAATGCGTTTGTAATTCCCATGGAAACCTCCAAAAATCAAGCTGCGGGATTCTACCACGGCGTGGCCCTATCCCGCTCAAATTCGGCCCGATACTCGGCCAGTCGGCCGGCTTCGATGGCCGCACGCAGTTCCTGCATCAGCACCTGATAATAATGCAGATTGTGCAAGGTATTGAGGCGTGCCCCAAGTATTTCATTGGCCTGCTGCAGATGATGCAGGTAAGCCCGCGAGAAACGACGACAGGTATAGCACTGGCAGGTTTCATCGAGAGGCCGGGTGTCCGTCTTGTGGCGTGCGTTGCGGATCTTGATGTCCCCGAAGCGAGTAAAAAGCCAGCCATTACGTGCATTGCGCGTGGGCATGACGCAATCCATCATGTCGATCCCTTCCGAAACAGCAGCCACGATGTCTTCCGGCGTGCCCATACCCATCAGATAGCGCGGTTTATGGGCGGGCAGGAGGGATGGCGTATGTTTGAGAATCCGCTCGCGATCTTCAGCGGGCTCCCCCACCGACAACCCCCCCATGGCATAACCCGGAAAATCCATCCGGATCATTTCCCGCGCTGATATCTCGCGCAGCGACTCGTGCATGCCACCCTGGACGATGCCAAACAGCGCATTGGGGTTGTCACCGTGAGCCTTGAGTGAGCGTTCGGCCCAGCGCAGGGATAACTCCATCGACGCGCGCGCCAAGGACAAATCAGCCGGATAGGGAGTGCATTCGTCAAAGGCCATGACGATATCGGAATTGAGTACCCGCTGGATGCGCATGGATTCTTCCGGCGTCAGGAACAGCGCATCCCCGTTGATGGGAGAACGAAAGGCCACGCCCTCCTCTGAAATTTTGCGCAGGGCGCCCAGGCTGAACACCTGAAAACCTCCGGAGTCCGTCAGGATGGGCCCGTTCCAGCCCATGAATCCGTGCAATCCACCATGCTTGTCGATCACTTCGAGGCCCGGGCGCAGCCAGAGATGGAAGGTGTTGCCCAAAATGATGTGCGCGCCCAGATCCACGAGTTCATCGGGCGAAACCCCCTTTACCGACCCGTAGGTGCCCACCGGCATGAAAGCCGGTGTTTCCACCCGGCCATGGGGAAGCTGGATTGTGCCGCGGCGGGCGCGACCATCGTTGGTGTGCAGGGCGAACTTCATGATTGACGATCCATCAGCATGGCATCGCCATAACTGAAAAAGCGGTAGCGCTGGGCAATCGCATGTTGATAGGCGGCCCGGATGGGTGCGACTCCGGCAAATGCCGAAACGAGCATGAGCAGCGTGGAACGCGGCAAATGAAAGTTGGTAAACAGTCGGTCCACGGTGTTGAAACGGTACCCCGGAGTGATGAACAGGCGTGTCTCGCCGATCCCTGGCACCAGCGTGCCGCTTGCCGAAGCTGCTTCAAGCGCACGCAGGCTGGTAGTGCCAATGGCCGTGACGCGACCTCCCCGCGCGCGGGTGTGCGCAATGGCGGCAACGGTCTCTTCCGGAATCTCGTACCACTCGGCATGCATTACATGATCCTTGACGAATTCAGCGCGGACTGGCTGAAAAGTGCCGGCCCCCACATGCAGGGTAACGCTGGCAAACGCCACGCCCCGCGCTTTCAAACGACTCAGCATCTCCGCATCAAAGTGCAGGCCCGCCGTGGGCGCAGCCACCGCACCCGGTTCCTTCGCATACACCGTCTGGTAGCGTTCCGCATCCTGGGCGTTGGGCGAGCGTTCGATGTAGGGCGGCAGGGGCAACTGTCCCCGCTGCTCCATCCAGTCCAGCACCGTCAGCGCCACTTCCGACTCCAGACGCACGTGAAAGAGCGCGTCCTCGCGCCCCAGTACCACAAGGCGCGACCCTCCCTCGAACAGGACGGAGCCGCCCATGCGCGGGGAATGACTGGAACGAAAGTGCACCAGCGCTTCGTTCGACGACAACACCCGTTCCACCAGGCATTCCACCTGACCACCCGTAGGCTTGTGGCCAAACAGGCGCGCCTTCATGACGCGCGTGTCGTTGAGCACCAGGAGGTCGCCCGCCCGAACCCAGTCGGGAAGCTCTGCAAATCTGGCATCTACCGGCCCCGAGGCGTTCAATAGCAGCATGCGGCTCTCCCCCCGACGCTCAGGCGGAACCTGGGCGATGAGCTCCTGGGGCAGAACATAATCAAAATCGTCTGTGCGCAACATGATCAAACTGGCTATAATAACCGGTTACAGCCCGGGTGGCGAAATTGGTAGACGCATCAGACTCAAAATCTGACGCTGGCGACAGTGTGCCGGTTCGAGTCCGGCCCCGGGCACCACGTTCCTCGAAATCATTTACTCTCGACTGCCATGAGCCTCCTTTTCAGCCCCCTGACTTTGCGCGGCATGACCTTGTCCAACCGCATCGTCATCTCTCCCATGTGCCAGTATTCTGCCATCGAGGGCGTCGCCAACGACTGGCACCTGATGCACCTGGGAAAATTTGCCGTGTCGGGCGCCGCGATGGTCATCGTGGAAGCCACGGCCGTGACCATGGAAGGCAGGATCACGCCGCAGTGCCTTGCCCTCTGTAATGACACCCAGGAAGCTGCATTGGCCCGGGTGTTGCAGTTCTGCCGGGCACATAGCCAGACCCGGATGGCCATCCAATTGGGCCATGCGGGTCGCAAAGGTTCGGCACGGCGACCCTGGGAAGCGGGCCCGCCCCTGACTATGGCAAATGGCGGCTGGCGCCCCGAGGCCCCTTCAACCATTCCTTACAGCGATCAGTGCGAGGCGCCCCAGGCCATGACGGAAACAGACCTTGAACGCGTCAAGGCGGCTTTTGTGGCTTCCGCCCAGCGCGCCAAGCGCCTGGGCTTCGACGCCATCGAAATCCATGCGGCACACGGCTACCTGTTGCATGAATTCCTCTCCCCACTAACCAATACCCGTACGGACAGTTATGGCGGCAGCCTGGAAAATCGCGTGCGTTACCCGCTGGAGATCTTTCAGGCCGTGCGAACTGTGTGGCCCGAAGACCGTCCCCTGGGC
>JAJZHC010000110.1 GCA_021804705.1 Pseudomonadota bacterium | reverse complement strand
ATACACCTCATGCGCAACGCGCGCCAGCACGGCCGCCTGGTAGCCACAACCCGTGCCGACCTCAAGTACCTTGCCCAGCTTCCCGCCATTTCGCAGCAACTCGATCATGCGCGCCACGATATAGGGCGCTGATATGGTCTGCCCCCATCCGATGGGAAGCGCCGAGTCGTCGTAGGCGCGGCTGGCAATGGCCTCATCCACAAAGGCATGACGAGGCACGGCCAGCATGGCGGCCAACACCTTTTGATCGGCAATACCCGATGCGCGCAGGCGTTCAACCATGCGCGCCCGGGTGCGGTCGGAAGTCATGCCAATTCCGGGCGCAACCACCGCTTTCACGCTTCCAGCCACTGCCGCAAGGGATCCAGTTGCTGGAAATGGGTCAGATCCACTTGCAGTGGCGTGAGAGATACCCAACCCTGGGCCACCGCGTCAAAATCAGTCCCTTCGCCCGCATCAGCTGCCGGACCTGCAGCGCCCACCCAAAACACCTCTTCTCCTCTCGGATTAAGGGACTTGATGACGGGCTCGGCCTTATGACGCCGTCCCAATCGGGTAATTTTCATGCCCTTAATCTGATCATGGGGTACATCGGGCACGTTCACATTGAGCAACGTGGGCTGCGTCAAGGGCTTGCGTTGAATCTGTCGCACCAGCTGCGCCACAACCTGCGCCGCCGTATCAAAGTGTCCCGTTCCCTGCTGGTGCGTGACCAGCGAAACAGCGATGGAAGGAATGCCCAGCAGGTAGCCCTCCGTGGCCGCAGCCACCGTTCCCGAATAGATCGTGTCGTCACCCATATTGGCGCCGTGATTGATCCCCGAGACGATGACGTCGGGTGTTACATCAAGCATGCCGGTCACTGCCATATGCACGCAATCGGTGGGCGTGCCGTTGACATGGTAAAACCCGTTGGGTGCACGACGCACCATCAAGGGTCGATCCAGGGTCAGGGAATTGCTGGCCCCGCTCTTTTCAGCATCGGGGGCCACCACAGTGACTGTGCCCAATGACGCCATGGCTGCGGCAAGCGCGGCCAGCCCGCTGGAAAAATAACCGTCGTCGTTGCTCAACAATATGTGCATGCGTGGCCTATTCACTCATCTCTTGGGAGGCAGGTCGGTACAAACGCCTTCAAATAATTCGGCAGCCATGCCAATCGATTCGCCCAGCGTGGGATGGGGATGGATGGTTTTTCCGATGTCCCCGGCCTCGCATCCCATTTCGATGGCAAGGCAGACCTCACTGATGAGATCGCCAGCGTTGGTCCCGACAATACCCCCACCGATGATACGGTGGGTCTCTTCGTCGAACAACAGCTTGGTAAAGCCCTCATCACGCCCATTGGCAATTGCACGACCTGATGCTGCCCACGGAAACACGGCCTTGCCGTAACGCAGGGCCTGGGCACGCGCCTGTTCTTCGGTAACTCCGGCCCAGGCCACTTCAGGATCGGTATACGCCACCGACGGAATTTGTCGGGCATCCATGTAACTGCGCTGCCCGTCTGCGGCCTCTGCAGCCACATGACCTTCATGCACGGCCTTGTGGGCCAGCATGGGTTGGCCCACGATGTCACCGATGGCGTAAATATGGGGCACATTGGTGCGCTGCTGCTTGTCTACGGGAATGAATCCACGCGCATCCACGGCCACACCGGCAAGATCTGCACCAATGTTCAATCCATTGGGACGGCGCCCAACGGCGACCAGTACCAGATCGTAGCATTCGGGTGCTGCGGGTGCCTTGTCGCCCTCAAAGGTGACGTAGATGCCTTCCTTGCGTGCTTCCACGGCCACCGTTTTGGTCTTGAGCATGATGCTGTTGAAGCGCTTGGCGTTACGTTTTTCCCATATTCTGACCAGGTCGCGATCGGCTCCCGCCATCAGGCCATCGAGCATTTCAACCACATCAATGCGCGCGCCAAGGGTAGCGTAGACGGTGGCCATCTCGAGACCAATGATGCCACCACCGATCACCAGCATGCGTTTGGGGACCTGCCGTAACTCAAGGGCACCTGTGGAATCCACAATGCGCGGATCCTCAGGGAGGAAGGGCAGCCGAACCGCTTGCGAGCCTGCGGCAATGATGGCCTTGCCAAAACGGATAAGCTGCCGTTCGTCGGCACCATTGAGGACTTCCAGATGATGGGGGTCCACGAAGCGCCCCACACCCTGCACCACGGTGACTTTGCGCGCCTTGGCCATCATGGCCAGACCCCCTGTGAGCTTGCCCACCACATTCATTTTCCACTGGCGCAGTGCGTCCAGATCAATCTGGGGGGCACCGAAAGTGACACCATGCGCCGCAAGTGCTTGGGCTTCCTCGGTCACCGAGGCAACATGCAGCAGCGCCTTGGAAGGAATGCAGCCCACATTGAGGCAGACACCTCCCAGGGTGGGGTAGCGCTCCACCAATACAGTTTTCATGCCGAGGTCTGCGGCACGAAAGGCTGCAGAGTACCCCCCCGGGCCTGCACCCAAAACCAGCAGGTCAAATTCCTTCGCTTGTTGATCTGACATGAAACGGTTCCTTAAAGTGTGGCGCGGCGCATGTCGCCCAGCAAACCCACCAGGTAGGTATTAAAGCGCGCTGCTGCAGCGCCATCGATGACCCGGTGGTCATAAGACAGGGAAAGCGGAGCAATCAACCTGGGCTGGAAAGCGTTATCCGCCCAGATCGGCCGAATGGAAGCACGGCAGACGCCCAGAATGGCCACCTCGGGGGCGTTGATGATGGGAGTGAAATAGGTGCCCCCAATGCCACCCAGACTGGAGATGGAAAAGGTTCCGCCCTGCATGTCGGCGGCACCCAGTTTTCCTTCACGGGCCTTGGCTGCCATGGCACTGGCCTCTTCAGCAATTTGCATGACACCTTTCTTGTCGGCATCCTTGATGACAGGCACCACAAGGCCGTTGGGTGTGTCCGCAGCAAAGCCGATATGGTAGTAACGCTTGAGGACCAGGGTGTCGCCATCGAGTGAGGCATTGAACTCCGGAAACTTGCGCAAGGCATTACATACAGCTTTGATGATGAAAGCCAGCAGGGTGACCTTGGCGCCAGATTTGGCGTTTTCCTGGTTGAGTTGCAGGCGGAACGCTTCAAGTTCCGTGATGTCAGCATCATCGTTGTTGGTGACATGGGGAATCATCACCCAGTTGCGATGCAGATTGGCGCCGGAAAGCTTCTTGATACGGCTCAAGGGCTGCACTTCGATCGGCCCATACTTGGCAAAGTCCACCTGCGGCCAGGGCAACAACCCCAGCCCGATACCTGCAGCGGCACCAGGGGGCACTCCTGAAGAGCTTTGCAATACGGATTTTACAAATCCCTGGACATCCTCCCGCAACACGCGCCCCTTGGGACCGCTGCCCTTGACTTTGGTGAGTTCCACGCCCAGCTCCCGGGCAAAATGGCGGATGGCGGGGCTTGCGTGCGCCTTGAGAAAACCCTCATGATCCTGGGCAGCCGCAGCAGGTTGCGGCGCTGTGACGGGTGCTTGCACCTGTGGCGCGGTTACTGCCGAGGTAGCGGGTGCTGGTGCTGGGGCTGATGCAGCCATGGGCGCAGGACTTGCGCTTGCTGAAGGGGCAGATGCTGAGCCGGTGGCAGTGTCTGCAAGCACGGGCAAGGGTTCGGCATCACCTGTTTCAAGCAAAAGTACCACCGATCCTTCTGAAACCCTGTCCCCCAACTTGAGCAGCACTTCCTTGACAACACCGGCAACCGGTGCCGGAATTTCCATGGTCGCCTTGTCCGATTCGAGAGTCACCAGAGGGTCTTCGGCGCGAACGGTATCACCCGCCTTAACCATTACTTCGATGACCGGGATATTCTTGAAGTCCCCAATATCCGGGACTTTGACTTCTGTAGCCATACTTATTTCCCCTGTAGGAGCAAGCAGTTCGCGGCAGTTGGCAGCGGTTGTCTGGTAAGGTTGAGTCCTGGACGGGATCAATCCGTCCAATACAAAACCCGGCGGGAAAGTTTATCATGCCAGCATCTGTGGCATGCCGGCGTTTTTTATCATAAGTTTTTTTTAATGACTGGATTCCATGAATCGACGACTTCTCAAACTGATCATCCTCATCATCCTGGCTTTTGCCATATGGGAAGGCATTGCCATATACCATAGCCTGAATTACTGGAAGCATGACGAATCGCGTGCGGAGTCTTCAAAGACGGACGTCTCGCCCATCCTGGGCTTAACATTGCCGGATCTTGAGGAGCAGAACCAGGCCCTGCGCCAATGGCAGGGACGCGTGTTGGTGGTTAATTTCTGGGCCGCCTGGTGCGAACCTTGCAAGGATGAAATGCCGATGCTAAAGCAGACTCAGGGGGCATGGCCCGCTGATCAGGTGCGTTTTGTCGGCATTGGCATCGACGATCGCGAAGCACTTCGCTCCTATCTCAAGCAGCACCCCATGAATTATCCAATGCTGGTGGGCAATCACGATACCCTGAGCATGACCGGGCCCTACGGCAACGCCCAGGAGGGAATACCCTTCACCCTGGTGTTTGGACGAAACGGCGAGATCGTGCTCAGGAAACTGGGGCGCATCGAGGAACCGGAATTGCGCCAGGCCATTCTCACAGCCATCCATGCTCAGCAAAGCTGAGCGCATTGCTGCCAGCCACGATGAAGTGATCCAGAACCTTGATATCCACCAGAACAAGTGCCTTCTGCAAGGTTTCTGTCAAACGCCGGTCTGCATTGCTGGGTTCTGCCAGGCCAGAGGGATGGTTATGCGCAAAGATCACCCCGGCTGCATTATGGCGTAGTGCTGCTTTCAGGATTTCGCGTGGATAAACCGCGGTCTGGGTCAATGTGCCACGAAACAACTCCTCTGCACTGATCAACTGATTTTGCGCATCGAGAAACAGAACGACGAAGGATTCGTGTTCTCGACCGCTGAAATATAACCTGAGATACGATTCAACTGCAGCCGGACGCCCCAACAGGCTGCGGCGGTGAAGATCTTCCTGAAGCCAGCGCATCACGAGCTCTCGCGCCGCAGAGCAGCGCTTTTGCAAGGCACTACCCGATGCTGAAAACAGGGGGTGAAGTGAGGAAGCGTAGGCACGGTAATCCGCCTGGGTGCCCAATAGCAGCCTGAGTAATTCCTGATTGGACAACAGGGTGAGATTCAAGGCACGGACCACGGCACACAAAGTGCCATTATCCGCAATGCGGCGCATTTCCGTGGCCTAGAAAGCAAAATCCACGGTCTTACTGATGCAGGGTGCAACCCGGCAA
>JAJZHC010000109.1 GCA_021804705.1 Pseudomonadota bacterium | reverse complement strand
TGAAGGAGCGGTACCCATGCTGTTTTCAGGAATACTCAATTTGCCGTGGTGGGGAGATGTCATTGCCGCACTGGTCATGACCCATGTCACCATTGCCTCCGTCACCATATTCCTGCATCGCCACCAGGCGCATCGGGCGTTGGATCTTGCGCCAGCCATCAGTCACTTTTTCCGTTTGTGGTTGTGGATGACCACGGGCATGGTCACCAAGGAGTGGGCGGCGGTGCACCGCAAGCACCACGCCAAATGCGAGACGGTTGAAGATCCGCATAGCCCACAGGTGCTGGGCATTCACCGCGTGCTGTGGTCCGGGGTGGTGCTGTATGTGAAGGAAACGCGCAAACCCGATACCCTCACGCGCTATGGTCACGGCACCCCGGATGACTGGATGGAGCGCAACGTCTATACACGTCACAGCCGCCTGGGCATTACCCTGATGGCCCTCATCAACATGGCCGTGTTTGGCGTCGTACCCGGCATGATGATCTGGCTCACCCAGATCATCTGGATTCCCTTCTGGGCCGCGGGCGTCATCAACGGTATCGGCCATTTCTGGGGCTACCGCAACTTTGAATGCAAGGACGCCAGTACCAACATCGTGCCCTGGGGCATCCTGATCGGCGGAGAAGAACTGCACAACAACCACCATACCTTCGCCACCTCGGCCAAGCTGTCCAACCGCTGGTATGAATTCGACATCGGCTGGATGTATATCCGCATGCTGGAGATGGTGGGGCAGGCGCGCGTCAAGAACGTGGCCCCCGCAGTGCGCTTTGATCGCGACAAATCCGAGTGCGACGAGGCCACCCTCCAGGCCATCATTCTCAACCGTTACGATGTGATCGCGCGTTATGCACAAGAGCTGGCGCAGACCTGTTCCGCCGAGTTGCAACGCCTGGGCGAGCACCTCAAGGCGCCCGTGCCCTCGCGGCGCGAAGCCATGGCCATGGTGGGCCGCTGGCTGCACAAGGATGCCCAGGACCTGCCCGAAACAGATCAGCGCGCCCTGAATGCAGCCATGGCCGCCAGCGGCTCGGTGCATACGGTGGTGGCCATGCGCCGCGAGCTGGCCGATTTGTGGACGCGCACCAATGCCACACGCGAACAATTGCTGGTCCAGCTCAAGGACTGGTGCCACCGTGCCGAAGTGAGCGGCATCCAGGAACTGCAGCGCTTTTCCCGCATCCTGAAGGCCTACGCTTAACCAAATTGGGGACAGACCCCAAAGTGGGGTCTGTCCCCAATTTCGGGTCTGTCCCTTTTCTTATATTCTTTTCAGCTATCATTCAATAGTTTTTTAGTCTTTGTGGATATAAAGCATCCCACTACAATTGGGTCATACCAGTTCTGTTGGGGTGGCTCATGTACCAGTACGACGAAATAGATCAGCGCATCGTGGACGAGCGGGTGGCCCAGTTTCGGGACCAGACCCGGCGTTTTCTTGCGGGTGAGCTTTCCGAAGATGATTTTCGCCCGTTGCGCCTGCAAAACGGTCTGTACATCCAGCGCCATGCGCCCATGCTGCGCGTCGCCATTCCCTATGGGGTGCTGGCCTCCTACCAGCTGCGCAAGCTGGCCTACATTGCGCGCACTTATGACCGGGGCGTCGGGCACTTCAGTACGCGCCAGAACATCCAGTTCAACTGGCCTGCACTGGAGTCCGTCCCCGAAATCCTGGCGGAACTCGCCACCGTGCAGATGCATGCCATCCAGACCAGCGGCAATTGTGTGCGCAACACCACCACGGATCACTTTGCTGGCGTAGCGGCTGACGAGCTGATCGATCCGCGCATCTATTGCGAACTGATCCGGCAATGGTCCACCTTTCATCCCGAGTTTGCCTTTCTGCCGCGCAAGTTCAAGATCGCCGTGAACGGCGCCCTGGAAGACCGCGCCGCCACTTGGGTGCACGACATCGGCCTGCATGCGGTGCGCGACGACCAGGGTGAAGTTGGCTTTCGCGTCATCGTGGGCGGTGGTCTGGGACGCACGCCCATGGTCGGCGTGGTGGTGCGCGAGTTTCTGCCCCTGGCACACCTGCTGACCTATCTCGACGCCATCCTGCGCGTCTACAACCGCTATGGTCGGCGCGACAACAAGCACAAGGCGCGCATCAAGATCCTGGTGAAGGCCATGACACCTGAGCGCTTTCAGCGCGAGGTGGAAGCCGAGTGGCTGAGCCTCAAGGATGGTCCCGCCACCGTGGTGCCCGAAGAGCTGGCGCGCATCGCCGCGCGCATGACGCGCCCCGCCTATGCCACACTTCCTGACGCCGTGCCGGAAAGGTTGCAGCAGGCCCTGGAACATGACAAGGCGTTTCGTCGTTGGCACGAACGCAACGTGCATGCCCATCAGGTAGCGGGCTACGCCTCGGTGGTGCTCTCGCTCAAGGCCACCGGCAGCGTGCCGGGGGACGCCAGTGCGGACCAGATGGATGCCGTGGCCGAGCTTGCGGACCGTTACGGTTTTGGCGAGATCCGGGTCAGCCATGAGCAGAACCTGATCCTGCCCGACGTGCGCCAGGCCGATCTTCATGACCTCTACCGCGAACTCAAGGCCCTCGGGTTTGCCACACCCAACATCGGCTTGCTCACCAATATCATCTCCTGCCCGGGAGGGGATTTTTGCTCGCTCGCCAACGCCCGTTCCATTCCGGTGGCGCAGGCCATTCAGCAGCGCTTTGACGACCTCGACCGGCTCTACGAGATCGGCCCGCTCGATCTCAATATCTCGGGCTGCATGAATGCCTGCGGCCACCACCATGTGGGGCATATCGGCATCCTCGGCGTGGACAAGCATGGTGCCGAGTTCTACCAGATCACCATCGGCGGCAATCAGGCGCCGGCACGTCTGGGCCGCGTCATCGGTCCTTCACTGGGTCAGGAAGACATTCCCGACGCCATCGAGCGCTTGATCGAGGTGTACCTGGAAGCGCGCCTGCACGAAGAAGAGCGTTTCGTGGACGTGGTGGAGCGTCTTGGCATCGAGCCTTTCAAGGCGGGCGTGTATGCGTCGCAAGAACGCGAGGTGCTCTATGCTTGAACTGATTCGCGATCGTGCCATTGTTCGGGATACCTACCACCTGCGCACCGATACCCTCGACGGCATCCTCCCCGAGGAGGATGTGATCGTCTCACCGGCATTGCTTGCGGCTGAGCGCGCGCGCCTCGATCAACATCAGGGCAAGCTGGGCGTCTGGCTGGAAACTTCGGAAGGCCCCGAAATCATTGCTGCGGATCTGGCCCGCCTCGATCTCGTGGTGGTGCATTTTTCTTCCTTTACCGACGGACGTGGACATTCCACGGCGCGACTGTTGCGTGAGCGCTATGGCTTCCGTGGCGAGTTGCGCGCTGCCGGAGACGTGTTCAAGGAAACGCTGCATTATCTCTCGCGTTGCGGCTTCAATGCCTTTGCCCTGCGCCCTGGCGAGTCGCTCACGCACGCCCTGGGTGGACTAGACGTCTTCAGCGAGGCCTACCAGACTTCAGTGGAACGCCAGTCTCCCTTATTCCGGCGGCGTCTGCAGAATGTCGCTTCAGAGGAAAACCCCTTATGAACCTCAATCACCGGGTGCAGGAAACGTTGGCTCTGCTGCAACGCGCCGCGCGCGATTTTCAACCGCTCGCCATGGCCAGCAGCCTGGGTGCTGAAGACATGGTGTTGACCGACCTGATCTTCAAAAACCACCTGCCCGTGGAAATCTTTACCCTGGACACCGGGCGCCTGCCTGAGCCCACACAGCGGTTGATGGCGCGCGTGCAGGAAACCTATGGGCAATCGATCCGCGTGTACTTTCCCGAAGCCATTGCCGTGGAAGCGCTGGTGTCGCGCCAGGGTGTGAACGGCTTTTATCATGACATCGCAGCGCGCCAGGCGTGCTGTGCCGTGCGCAAAGTGGTCCCCCTGGGGCGTGCGCTGACAGGCAGGAAGGCCTGGATCACCGGATTGCGCCGCGAGCAGTCATCCACCCGCGCCGCACTGGAAGTGGAAGCCTGGGACGCCGATCACAACCTGACCAAATTCAGTCCGCTCGCTGACTGGTCTCGCGACGCCGTATGGGACTACCTCAAGGCCCATCACGTGCCCTACAACGTGCTGCACGACCAGGGCTTTGCCAGCATCGGCTGCAGTCCCTGCACCCGCGCCATAGCGGCAGGCGAGGATGAGCGCGCCGGACGCTGGTGGTGGGAACATCCGGAAACTAAAGAATGCGGGCTGCACCTGTCCGCACAACCCGAGGGGAGCATCGCATGAGCAGTCATCACAGCGCGGAGATTTTTGATCTGCACCCGCATCGCGCCGGCCGTACCGAATCGCTGGACCATCTGGACCGCCTGGAGTCGGAAGCCATCCACATCATGCGCGAAGTGGCTGCCGAATGCCGCAATCCGGCATTGCTGTTCTCCGGGGGCAAGGACTCCATCGTCATGTTGCGCCTGGCAGAAAAGGCGTTTCGTCCCAATGCCTTTCCCTTTCCGCTGCTGCATATTGACACCGGACACAACTTTCCCGAAGTGATCGCCTTTCGCGATGCGCGGGTGGCGGAGTTGGGCGAGCGCCTGATCGTGCGCAGCGTGGAAGACTCCATTCGCCAGGGAAGGGCACGCGTGAAGGATGCCAGCGCCAGCCGCAATGCCTTGCAGGCGGTCACGCTGGTGGATGCCATCAATGAATTCCAGTTCGATGCCTGTCTGGGGGGTGCGCGGCGCGACGAGGAGAAGGCGCGCGCCAAAGAGCGCATCTTTTCGTTTCGTGATGAATTCGGCGTGTGGGATCCCAAAAACCAGCGACCTGAAATCTGGAACCTCTACAACGCGCGCGTGCATCCCGGCGAAAACCTGCGCGTGTTCCCCATCAGCAACTGGACCGAACTCGACGTGTGGAGTTACATCGGACGCGAGCGTCTGGCCGTGCCGGAAATCTACTACGCTCATGTGCGCCCCGTGGTGCGACGTGGCGCCCAGCTGGTACCGGTGACCGAACTGACCCCGCCCCTGGCGGGTGAGGCCGTGGAGCAGGTGTCGGTGCGTTTTCGCACCGTGGGTGACATTACCTGTACCTGCCCCGTGTCCTCCACGGCGGCCACGGTGGCCGCCATCATCGCCGAGACAGCCGTGACCTCTATTACGGAACGGGGGGCCACCCGCATGGATGACCAGACTTCGGACGCCTCCATGGAACTGCGCAAAAAACAGGGGTATTTTTGATGGACCAGGCAGAACGGATCATGCATACAGAATTGTTGCGCTTCATCACCTG
>JAJZHC010000108.1 GCA_021804705.1 Pseudomonadota bacterium | reverse complement strand
CCATCGTACGGATGGAGGACCAGAGCCGGCTATATCCCCTGGTGTGCCGCATGGCGGTCGAGTTTGGTGGCATGAAGGTGGCCTGGGTCGGTTTGCACGATGAGGCCACCCAACGCATCAGCGCCGTGGTGAGCTACGGTGCCGGGGCGGACGAACTGCGCGACGTCTGGGTGTCCTCCAGCATTGATGTGCCTGAAGGTCGTGGGCCCTCGGGCATGGCGTGGCGCGAGCAGCGCAATGTGGTGGTCAACCATTTCATGGACAGCCCCATCACCGGCCCCTGGAAGGCCCAGGCCGCACGTCATGGCTGGGGTTCGGTCGGGGCCTTTCCCATCATTCGTGCGCGTCGTCCGGTGGCCATCCTGGTGGTCTATCACGAGCACCCCGACGCCTTTGACGACGATGTGGTGCGTCTGTTCGATGAAATGGCGCGTGACATTTCCTTTGCTCTGGACAATTTCGATCGCGAAGCCGAACGCCATCGCGCGCTGGCCCAACTGGAGGAAAACGAAGCCCGCCTGCGCCTCACCCTGGAGGCCACCGGCATCGGGGTATGGGATTGGGATCTGCGCCGCGATGTCTGGTACGCCACGCCCATCTATTTTCAGATGCTGGGCGAGATGCCCGATGTCTCGGGACAAAGCCATGCCTTTTGGGCCGAGCGCGTCCATCCGGACGATCAGGCCCTCGTGACGGGCATGGTACGCAAGGTGCGCGAACTGCGGCTTGATCATTTCGACATAAGCTATCGTCTGCGCCACGCCAACGGCTCGTATCGCTGGATCAACAGCATCGGCCGGGCCGTGGCCTTCGACGAAAAAAGCCAGGCCCGCCGCATGCTGGGACTGCAGATCGACATCACCGAAAGCAAGGAAGCCGAAGCAGCGCTGCGTCTTTCTGAAGAAAAATTCTCCAAGGTGTTTTCCAATTTGCCCAACCCCGTGACCATCACCCGGCTGTCCGATGGCACCTTTGTGGATGTCAATGCGGCCTGGAGCCGCTTCATGGGCATTGCGCGCGACCAGGCCTTGGGACGCACGGCGCTGGCGCTGGGCGTGTGGGGTAATCCCGAAGATCGCGTGCGGCTGGTGACGGAACTCAAAACTGTCGGACGCGTGGAGGGTTTTGAGACTGTGGTGAATGCCCAGCACCATCGCGCCACCTGCCTCATCTCTGCGGAGACCATCCAGATGCTGGGTGAGACCCATATCGTGCTGGTGCTACAGGACATCACCGAAAAGAAACGCTACGACGATCTCATCTGGAAACAGGCCAATTTCGACCTGCTCACCGATCTGCCCAATCGCTACATGTTCTATGACCGCCTCGATCAGGGCATCAAGAAGGCGCATCGTGACGGCGAACTGCTGGGGCTGCTGTTTATTGACCTCGACCGCTTCAAGGAAGTCAACGACACGCTGGGCCATCACATCGGCGATGTCCTGCTGGTGGAAACCGCGCGCCGCATTCGCGAATGCGTTCGCGAAACGGACTCGGTGGCCCGCCTCGGGGGCGATGAATTCACCGTTGCCGTATCGCAAATTCGCGATGCGGGCTACATCGAGAAGATTGCACAGAACATCCTGACGCGGCTTGCCGAACCCTTTGTGCTGGACGACAGCCAGGGGCAGGTGTACATCTCGGCCAGCATTGGTATCACCCTGTATCCGCTCGACGCCCAGGATGTGGACCAGATGCTGAAGAACGCCGACCAGGCCATGTATGCAGCCAAGAATGCGGGGCGCAACCGTTTCAGCTATTTCACGCCTGCCCTGCAGGACAAGGCCCAGCACCGACTGAAGATGCATAACGCCCTGCGCCGGGCCCTGGGCAACCGGCAGTTTGAGTTGCACTTCCAGCCCATCGTGGACATGGCCCTGGGGCGCATCGTCAAGGCCGAGGCCCTGTTGCGCTGGAACCATCCGGAGCAGGGGCAGGTGCCTCCCGCTGAATTTGTGCCGCTGGCCGAAGAGACCGGCCTTATCATGGATATCGGCGACTGGGTGTTCAAGGAGGCGGCCCGTTATGCCAAACTCTGGAAGGGCGCCAGCCCCGACCTGCAGATCAGCGTCAACATGTCGCCGCTGCAGTTTCACAACGAGGCGCATGTTGTGCAGGACTGGCTGGAATACCTGCTGGCGTTGGGCCTGTCAGGGCGCAGCGTGGCCATCGAGATCACCGAAAGCCTGCTGCTGGGAGCCGATAGCGGCGTGACCGACAAGCTGCTGGCCTTTCGGGATGCAGAAATCCAGGTGGCCATTGACGATTTCGGCACCGGTTATTCCTCGCTGTCCTACCTCAACAAATACCACATCGATTACCTCAA
The DNA here is from genome assembly GCA_021804705.1 of Pseudomonadota bacterium. Taxonomy (GTDB): domain Bacteria; phylum Pseudomonadota; class Gammaproteobacteria; order Burkholderiales; family Ferrovaceae; genus JAJZRV01. The sequence continues at coordinate 2,957 of JAJZHC010000108.1, read as the reverse complement.
GATCGACCAGATCTTTGTGCGCAACCTGGTGCTGGATGCCAACAGCCGCACGCTCTCCGAGGCCATCATCGCCATGGCCCACAAACTGGGGCTCAAGGTCATTGCCGAGGGCATTGAAACGGCGGAACAGCGCAGCCTGCTCAAGGCAGCCGGCTGCGATTTCGGTCAGGGGTACCTGTACTCCCGGCCGGTGCCCGCCATCGAGTTTGAGGCCCTTTTGTTGCGTCCGGTGTCCTGGTGAGTGCTCCACCCCCCGTTGCGACGCCCTCGCTAGGCGAGGCCGTGCGCTACTGGCACCGGCTGGGCTGGACCAGCTTTGGCGGTCCGGTGGCGCAGATTGCGATGATGCACGAGGACATCGTGGTGCGAAAACGCTGGGTTGACGAGGCCCATTTTCAGCATGCCATGAACTATTGCATGCTGCTGCCAGGCCCCGAGGCCCAACAGCTGGCCACCTACCTGGGGTGGCTGCTGCATGGCCTGCGTGGCGGGCTGGCCGCCGGGCTGCTGTTCATCCTGCCCTCCATCCTCATCCTGCTGGGTTTTGCCACCCTCTACGTCCATTACGGGCAGGTGCCTGGCGTGGCGGGGTTCTTCATGGGGCTCAAGCCTGCGGTGCTGGCGCTGATCGTGATGGCGGCAGTGCGCATCGGCAGAAAAAGCCTGCGCGAGGACATCCATGTGTGGACCGCCTGCGCTGCCGTGGGGCTGTCCGTGGTGCATGTGCCCTTTGCCCTCATCATTCTGGGCGCTGCTGCTGCGGGCTGGACCTGGCGCGCGCGCTACCTGCCCGACAGCCCGCAGGGGTTGTCCTCCGTGACGGCTTTCCGGCCCTCACAGGGGGCCTGGCGCATCCTGCTCTCAGGCGCGCTGCTGTGGCTCCTGCCCCTCGCCCTGGCCACCCTCGCCGGTGCGCAGGGTGAGTGGTTTCGCCAGCAGGGGTTTTTCTATACGGGAACCGCCCTGTTTTCCTTTGGCGGTGCCTACACCGTGCTGCCCTATGTGTGGCAAGGCGCGGTACAACAGCATGGCTGGATCACCACCACCCAGATGATGGATGCGCTGGCACTGGGGGAGACCACCCCCGGGCCGCTCATCATGATCGTGGCCTTCGTGGGTTATCTGTCCAGCTGGAACCACCTGCATCTCGTGGACTGGATGCGCGACCTGATGGCCCTTCTGGGGGGCGTGCTGGCCGTGTGGTACACCTTCCTGCCAGGCTTCCTCGCCATTCTGGTGGGCGCGCCGTGGGTGGAGCGCACCCGCCATCTGCCCAATCTGGGAGCGCCCCTGATCGCCATTTCCGCGGCGGTGGTGGGCCTGATCGGGTTGCTGGCACTGCGCGCCCTGAGTCATGTGGTGGCCGGCGGCGGGCTGGCTGTGAACAGCCTGATGGCCGTGCTGGCCATCCTGACTTTTTATGTACTGTATGCACGACCTGCCATTCCCACCTGGGCAGTGGTGCTGGGCTCGGGTGCGGTGGGGTCGCTCGCCACCCTGCTGGGTTACTGAAAAAGGTTTTCAAAGGTAGAACTGTCTTCAGAAAAGGAGTATGTTTTCAGCAGGCGGTGTCTGATTCCATCCTTCAGGAGAAACTCCATGTCCACCCCCCCCGAGCAGCTGCTCAAGGCCCAGCAGGATCATTTTGAGCGTTTGACGAGCCTGTCCAAGGTATTGCTGGACAGCACCGAAAAGGTCTCTGAGGCCAACATGACGGCGGTGCGTGAGCAGATCGAGGCGCTGCATAACCATGCCAGTCGCCTGGCCCAGGCCAGGACGCCGCAGGAATGGTACGCCCTTCAGGTGGAATTTCTCACGCCCAGCAGCGACAAGGCCAAGGCGCATGTGGAGAGGACCTACACCATCTCCAAGGAAACGGCACAGGAAATTGCCGGCATGGTGGAGGCGCAGATCAACGCTTTCAACCATAAGCTCAATGACGCCTTTGGTGCGTTTGCCAAGCTGCCCCAAGGGTATGAACCCCTCAATGCCGCCTTCAATTCACTGATGGCAGCCGGCACCAGCGCCTACGCTGCGGCGCAGAAGACGGCCCGACAGGCCATGGACATGGCCGAGGCCAACGCGCGCGCCATGCACGATGCGCTGGAAAAAAAGCAGTAACACCGGGTCAGGCTGATCTCCGCGGCTTTTCCACCACGGGCGCGCCCGCCGCCTTCCAGGCCGTGAAGCCTCCGTCCATGTGGGCCACGCGTGCCAGCCCCATCTCCAGTAGCGTTCTGGTGGCGAGCGCGCTGCGCCAGCCTGCGGCGCAGAACAGGATGAACTCCCTCGGTTCACCGAAAACGGTCTTGTAATAGGGCGATTCGGGGTCCACCCAGAACTCCAGAACGCCCCGTGAGGCATGAAAGGCGCCGGGGATGGTACCCTCGCGCTCCAGTTCGCGCGTATCGCGCACATCCACCAGCAGCACATCGGGGTGGGACAGCTTTTGCAGGACTTCAGCGACGGAGTAGGTGGTGATGAGGGCCTGGGCTTCATCCACCAGGGTTTTATAACCGCGTTTCATGGGGCACCTCGGCAGGTTGTGACGGGCAAGAAAAAAGGCGACGTAACCGTCGCCTTTCATGATGCCATCACCAGTGAAGACTGGCGAAGAAAGCTTACTTCTTGTCAGCGGCTTTCTTTTCTTCTTTCTTGGCTTCTTCTTTCTTGGCTTCTTTCTTTTCTGCTTTCTTGGCTTCTTTCTTCTCGGCCTTCTTTTCTACCTTCTTGGCTTCTTCCTTCTTGGCGGCAGGAGCGGCGGCAGGAGCAGGAGCATCAGCAGCAAAAGCGGTAGCAGTAAAGGCGGCCAACAGAGCAGCAATCAGAGTGGAACGGATCATGGTATTTTCCTTTTTTAGTGACTCACTATTGGGATTACCCCCTCGAGGGGTGCATTATCATAGCAGTTTTCCAAATGCAATGACTGCCTGCCAACAACGGCTCATAAAGGCATC
>JAJZHC010000107.1 GCA_021804705.1 Pseudomonadota bacterium | reverse complement strand
GCCTATGCCCGTGTCCGTGCCAGTGACAAACCAGGCCAGGTTCATGCCAGCACCTCCGACAAACTGGCCAGTGTGGCGTCTACCAGGTGCTGAAACTCAGCATCAGTGAGGGTGTAGGGCGGCATGAAATAGACCGTCTTGCCGATGGGCCGGAGCAACAACTGGTGTTGCAGGGCGGCGCGGTGAAAGGCATGGGCAAAATCGGCACGATCACAATCCACCTCAAAGGCCCAGATCATGCCACGCCGGCGGAAATTGCGGATTCCGAAGTGCTGTTCCAGGGGGGCGGTCATGACGGCAAACTGCGCCTGGCGGGCCGCGTTGGCGGCGATGACGCGATCCTCTTCAAAAATGTCCAGCACCGCGAGTGCTGCGCGGCAGGCCAGCGCATTGCCTGTATAGGAGTGGGAGTGCAGGAATCCCCGGGTGATCCGGTCGTCGTAGAAGGCCTGATAGATCACATCGGTCGTCATCACGACGGAAAGCGGCAGGAATCCCCCGGTGATGCCCTTTGAGAGGCAGAGAAAGTCCGGTGTGAAGCCGGCCTGCTCATGCGCAAAAAACGTCCCCGTGCGACCGAAGCCCACGGCAATTTCGTCCGCAATCAAATGAACGCGGTACGCCTGGCATAACTGATAGGCCTCGCGCAGAAACGCCGCGTCATGAAAAACCATGCCTGCTGCAGCTTGCACCAGGGGCTCCACAATGAGTGCGGCCGTCTCGCCATGGTGTCGTTCCAGGTGCCGCTGCAGGGCATCCAGACTCTGACGCGCGGCCTGAGGCCCCAGGCGGGAATCGGGGCTGGGCAAAACGACGCTATTCCTGATCAGCGAAGCATAAGCTTCGCGAAACAGGGGCACGTCCGTGACCCCCAGTGCCCCCAGGGTTTCCCCATGGTAGCTGTTGGCCAGGGCGATGAACCCGGCCTTACCGGGCTCGCCCTGGTTGCGCCAGAAATGCGCGCTCATCTTGAGCGCCATTTCGGTGGCCGAGGCGCCGTCCGAGCCATAAAAGCAGTGGCCCAGCCGGTGCTGCGTCAACGCCGACAGCCGCTCGGAAAGTCGGACCACGGGTTCATGGGTGAAGCCCGCCAGCATCACGTGCTCGAGCTGCCCCAACTGGTCCTGAAGCGCTGCGACGATGCGCGGGTTGAGATGCCCGAACAGATTGACCCACCAGGAGCTCACGCCGTCCAGATAGCGATGCCCATCGTAATCCAGCAACCATGTTCCTTCGCCGCGCCGGATGGGAATGATCGGAAAGGTTTCGTGCCACTTCATCTGGGTGCAGGGGTGCCAGACGGCGGCGTGGCTGCGCTGGAGCAGGTCCTGATTGGTCATGCCAATGCCCTCAATGCATCCAGCAAGCGGTCAATCTGTTCCGGACGATGGTTGGCCGACAGGGAGATTCTCAGGCGCGCCGCGCCCTCCGGAACGGTGGGTGGCCGTATGGCAGGGACCCAGAGGCCGCGATCCCGCAGCGCATCGGCAATCCGCGTCACCGTGAAATTGTCACCCAGCACCACCGGGTGAATCGCCGTGACGGAAGGCAAGGCAGGCCAGGGCAGCGATTGCAGCCCTTCCTGCAGGCGCGCCCCCAACGTGCGCAGGCGCTCACGCCGAAACTCGTCCTGCCGGATGCGCGAGAGGCTGGCAAGGCAGGCTGCAGCGAGCACGGGAGGTGTTCCCGTGGTGAAGATGTAGGTGCGGGCACGCTGCACCAGCCATTCCACGATTTCTGCTGAGGCCGCGACAAACGCGCCATACACGCCTGCCGCCTTGCCCAGCGTGGCCATGTACACCACCCGTGGTGAGTGAATGCCCAAATGGGACAAGGTGCCACGCCCCTCCTCGCCCAGGACACCAAAACCGTGGGCATCATCCACCAGGATCCGGGCATCGTACTGCCCGGCCAGCGCAACGATCGCCTTCAGGGGGGCCACATCGCCGTCCATGCTGAACACGGCGTCCGTGATGATCCATTTTTCGGGTGCGCTGGACTGCCTCAGGGCCTCCTCCAGCTGCGCCACGTCCCCGTGTTCGTAGATCGTGACCTGGGCGGCCCGCGAAAGCCGGATGCCATCGATGAGGCAAGCGTGGTTGAGCGCATCGGAGAACACTGCGGCCCCCTCGCCGACCAGCGCCGGGATGATCCCGAGATTGGCCATATACCCCGTGGAAAAATGCAGGGCGCGCTCCTGACCCAGCCAATGCGCCAAGGCAGACTCCAGGGCGGCCACCGGCGCGCTGTGACCGCTGATCAGGGCTGAAGCGCCCGCGCCCAGTCCATAGTGATCCAGGGCCTGGTGGGCCGCCCGGGTCAGATCGGGGTGATGCGCAAGCCCCAGATAATCGTTGGACGCAAAGGCCAGCAAGGGCGTTCCGTCCACCGCCAAAACCGCTTCCTGAGGGCCTTCCACCGTACGGCGCTGGCGCAGCAGGCCCTGTTCACGAAGCGTACGCAACTTGTCTTCAAAGGAGATCATTACAAGATTATAACCATGCGGTCTTTTGCCGCAGGGCAGCAGAGACTATAATTCCGGGATTTAGATCACTTGCGATCATCAAAACATCATGGCAGCCATTGGTACGGAAAAAGTGCTTTCAGTGCATCACTGGAACGAAACCCTGTTTAGCTTCACCACGACGCGTGACCCGGGATTGCGCTTCGAAAACGGTCATTTTGTCATGATCGGGCTGGAAGCGGAGGGCAAACCGCTGATGCGCGCCTACAGCATTGCCAGCGCCAATTACGAAGAACACCTGGAGTTTCTCAGCATCAAGGTCCAGGACGGCCCACTCACCTCCCGGCTGCAGCACATCCAGGTGGGAGACGACATCCTGGTCAGCCGCAAACCGGTAGGCACGCTCGTCACGCATGACCTGCTGCCGGGAAAACATGTCTATCTGTTTGCCACCGGCACCGGACTCGCTCCGTTCATGAGCATTATCAAGGACCCCGAAACCTACGAAAAATTCGAGAAAGTCATCCTGGTGCACGGCGTGCGCCAGGTTTCCGAATTGGCTTATCGGGAATTCATCCAGCATGAACTGCCCAACAACGAATATTTTGGCGATGAAGTCCGCCAGAAACTGATCTACTACCCCACTGTCACCCGTGAGGAATTTGAAACCACCGGGCGCATCACCACCCTGATCGAAACCGGGCAGCTGTTCTCCGACATCGGGCTCAAGCCGCTCGACCCCGCGGTAGACCGCGCCATGATTTGCGGCAGCCCGGGCATGCTCAAGGACATTTCCGCCCTTCTGGACGCACACGGATTCAAGATTTCAGGCGGTGTAGGCGAACCCGGCGACTACGTCATCGAGCGGGCCTTCGTCGAGAAATAGCCCCGCTCTCAGGCATCATCCCCCGGCGCTGTCGGGGGCGTTGGCGTTACCGCTTGCCGTTGCCCACCCATGGCGGCATACATGGCCGGCACGACGAACAAGGTAAAGAGCGTGCCGATGGATAGCCCTGTAAAGATCACCAACCCCATGGAACGCCGCCCCGCCGCGCCCGCGCCCGAAGCCAGCACCAGGGGCAATACCCCCAGCACCATGGCTGCGGTCGTCATCAGGATGGGACGCAAGCGCACCGAAGCCGCTTCGATGACTGCATCGAGCCTGGATTTTCCGGCATCCTGCAAATGGTTGGCAAACTGCACGATCAGGATGCCATGCTTGCTGATCAGGCCCATTAGCGTCACCAGCCCGACCTGCGTATAGATGTTGAGCGTCGCTACCCCCAGGTTGATGAAGATCAGAGCACCGAACAGGGCCATGGGAACGGAAACCAGGATGACGACCGGGTCACGGAAACTCTCGAACAACGCGGCCAGCACCAGAAACACCATCAGCACGGCAAACAGCAGGGTTACCACAAAACCACCCGACTCCTTCATGTACTGCCGCGAAGCGCCCGAATAGTCCACGCTGTAACCCACAGGAGCGATTTCTTCCGTGGTTTTTTTGAGGAAAGCCAGGACATCGGCCTGCGAGACCAGGGGGGTGGCCACTCCTGCGATCGTCGTGGCATTGAGCTGCTGGAAGTGGCTCACGGTTTCTGGCACCACATGCCGTTCCAGGCTGCTGACCGTCCCCGCCGTCATGAGCCCGCCGCTGGCGGTCCTGAGATGGTAATCCAGCACCTGGTCCGGGTTGAGGCGGTCCACCTGCTGGACCTGGGGGATCACCTTGTAGGATCGCCCGTCCATGGAGAAGTAGTTGACGTAGCCTCCGCCCAGCGCACCGCTGAGGGTTGTCCCGATGTCCTGTTGGGTCATGCCCAGCGTGCTGGCCAAATCGCGATCCACCTTGATCGTGGTCTGGGGCTTGTCGATCTTGAGATCGGCATCCACAAAAAAGAACATCCCGCTGCGCCGCGCCTTGTCCAGGACCTTCTGGGTCACTTCATTGAGGTTCTGGAAAGGCTCGGTCGTGTTGATGACGAACTGCACCGGAAGGCCCTGGGTTCCCGGCAACGGCGGAAACTGGAAGGCAGCCACCCGCGCGCCGGGCAATGCGCCCCACTTGGCCTGCAAATCCTTCTGCAACTCGTCGGCCGAGCGCTTGCGCTGCTCCCAGGGCTTGAACACCGCACCCCCCAGGCCCTGATTGAGGACGGGCGAACCGGTAATCTGAAACATCTGCGCGTATTCTGGTTCCGATTTGGCGATGGAATACAGCGTTTGGGCATAGCCCTGCATTTCGTCGGCCGTCGCATTGGCCGGCCCCGTCATGGAATACAGCACGATGCCCTGATCTTCGGGAGGCGCGAGCTCCTTGGCCGAAGTCATGAATAGGTACACCGTGGTGAGCAGCAGCAGCCCCCCCATCACCACCAGCACCGTCCCCGTCTGCAGGGCACTGGTCAGGGTTTTCTGATAGCGCCGATGCAGGGCATCGAATGTCCGGTCGAGAAAAGCCACGAACGCATGATCGTGTTCATCGCTTTTAAAGAAACGGGCGCACATCATGGGAGAGAGCGTGAGCGCCACGACACCCGAAACCGTCACGGCGCCCGCCAGGGTAAAGGCAAATTCGGTGAACAGGGCGCCCGTGAGCCCGCCCTGGAACCCGATGGGAATGTAGACGGCAATCAGCACGACGGTCATAGCAAGGATGGGGCCGCCCAATTCGCGAGCCGCCAGCAACGCCGCTTCCAGAGGAGACTTCCCCTCCTCCTTCATGTGGCGATCCACGTTTTCCACCACAATGATGGCATCGTCCACCACGAGGCCAATGGCAAGCACCAGTGCCAACAAGGTAAGTAGATTGATGGAGTAGCCCAGCATCAGCA
>JAJZHC010000106.1 GCA_021804705.1 Pseudomonadota bacterium | reverse complement strand
AGTGGGCAACTTCATCCTCACCAGCCCCAATATGGAAATTCCGGCCGATACCAGCGAATTTGCCATCAACACTTCCAACGAGCGCTTTTGGGAAGCCCCCATTTGCCGTTACGTCAACGAGTGCAAGGCGGGCAAGACGGGGCCGCGCGAACGGGACTTCAACATGCGCTGGATTGCCTCCATGGTGGCCGAAGTGCACCGCATCATGATGCGCGGCGGCATTTTCATGTACCCGCGCGACACCAAGGATCCCAACAAGCCCGGGCGCCTGCGCCTGATGTACGAAGCCAACCCCATGGGTTTTGTGGTGGAACAGGCAGGCGGCCGTGCCAGTACGGGGCGCGAGCGCATCCTCGAAATCAAGCCCGGTGAAATTCACCAGCGTGTTCCCGTCATCCTGGGATCGCGCAACGAGGTGGATCGCGTGGTGCAGTACCACGCTGAATTTGATGCCGGCACGGACAAGCCCTACGAATCGCCTCTGTTCAACGAGCGCGGTCTGTTCCGCTCCTGATTTTCTCCTATCGCAGCGAGGTTACACATGTCCCGCAAACACCCCATCGTTGCCGTCACCGGCTCTTCAGGGGCCGGCACCACGACGGTCATGAACAGTTTCAAACATATCTTCCGACGCGAAGCCATCCATGCGCAGGTGGTGGAAGGCGACTCCTTCCACCGCTATGACCGCCTGGCCATGCGGGCCCAGATGAAAGCAGAAGAAGCCCGGGGCAATGGCAACTTCAGCCATTTCGGACCGGATGCCAATCTCCTGGATGAACTGGAAACCCTGTTCAAGTCCTATGCGGCCTCAGGCACCGGCAAGGTGCGCCGTTACCTGCATGACGCCACCGAGGCTGCGCCCTACAAGCAGGAACCCGGCACTTTCACCCCCTGGGAGGACCTCGAGGCCAATACCGACCTGCTGTTCTACGAAGGGCTGCATGGCGGGTATGCCGACGACAACATCAACATCGCGGCACCGGTGGACCTGCTGGTGGGTGTGGTTCCCATCATCAACCTGGAGTGGATCCAGAAACTGCACCGCGACCAGAAATTGCGCGGCTACTCCCAGGAGGCCGTCACAGACGTCATCCTGCGCCGCATGCCCGATTACGTCAGCCACATCTGCCCGCAATTTTCCCGCACCCACGTGAACTTTCAGCGGGTCCCCACGGTGGATACCTCCAACCCCTTCATCGCCAAGGACATCCCTTCGGCCGATGAGAGCATGGTGGTGATCCGCTTTACCAACCCCCGCGGCATCGACTTTCCCTACCTGCTGTCCATGTTGCACGACTCCTGGATGACGCGCCCCAACACGCTCGTCATTCCCGGCGGCAAGATGGGGCTGGCCATGCAGATGATTTTCACGCCCATGATCCTCAAGCTCGTGGACAACAAACGCAAGGCTTTCTGAACCATGAATACCTTGCCGCGTTTCATCATGTTTGACCTGGACGGCACCCTCGTGGATACCGCCGCCGAGATTGCGGAGGCGGTCAACCTGACGCTGCGCGAAGCGGGTCTGCCCCCGATTCCTGCAGCCCAGGTGCGCGACTGGATCGGCAAGGGTACCGCATGGCTGTTTGGCAACGCGCTGGAAGCCGCCACTGGCGATGCCGGCATTCGCAACTCGGCGCGTTACGCCCACCTGTACCCGCGCTTTTTGCAACACTATGCCGACCTGACGGGTCGCATGAGCACCCCTTACCCTGGTGCCAAAACCGCCCTGCAGGCCCTGCATCAATCGGGGTATCTTCTGGGCGTGGTCACCAACAAGGAACGCAGCCTCACCCTGCGCTTGCTGGATTTCCATGGCCTCTCGGACACTTTCGACGTGCTGGTGGCCGGTGGCGATACTCCCCAGGGAAAACCAAGCCCCCTGCCACTCCAATTGGCCCTCCGGCAGGCCGGTGTACCGGCCGGGGAGTCCCTGTTCGTGGGCGACTCCAGCAATGACGTTCTGGCCTCGCGCAATGCGGGTGTGGCTGTCTGGGCTTTCAACCACGGCTACAATCATGGAGAATCCATAGCTGCTTCCGGCCCTGATGCCGTATTGGACAATTTTGCAGAATTCATGGCGCGCCTCGGTGTGACCCCGGCGCAACCGGTCGCCCTTTAACCTCAATACCAAGGAAAAATCATGGCCCTCATCTCCCTGCGACAACTGCTGGATCACGCTGCCGAAAACGGCTACGGTCTGCCGGCCTTCAACGTCAACAACCTGGAGCAGATCCAGGCCATCATGGAGGCCGCTCGCGCCGTCAACAGCCCGGTGATCATGCAGGGGTCGGCAGGAGCGCGTAAATACGCTGGCGAGCCTTTCCTGCGCAAGCTGATTGAAGGCGCCGTGGAAATGTATCCCGACATTCCGGTGTGCATGCACCAGGATCACGGGGCCAGTCCTGCCGTATGCCAGCGTTCCATCCGCTCGGGCTTTTCCAGCGTGATGATGGACGGCTCGCTGATGGAAGACATGAAAACGCCTTCAAGCTACGACTACAACGTGCGCGTCACCCGTCAGGTGGTGGACATGGCCCACGCCGTGGGCGTATCGGTGGAAGGCGAACTGGGCTGCCTGGGCTCACTCGAATCCGGCATGATGGGCGAGGAAGACGGCCATGGTTCGGACAAGCAGTTGAGCCATGACCAGTTGCTAACCGACCCCGAGCAGGCGGCTGACTTCGTGCGCCAGACCCAGGTGGATGCGCTGGCCATTGCCATCGGCACCAGCCACGGCGCCTACAAGTTCACCAAGGCCCCCACGGGCGAGACGCTGGCCATCTGGCGCGTCAAGGAAATCAACGCACGCATTCCCAACACGCACCTCGTCATGCACGGCTCATCCTCCGTGCCGCAGGAGTGGCTGGAAGTGATCCGTGCCAACGGCGGCAAGATCAAGGAAACCTATGGCGTGCCCGTATCGGAAATCGTCGAAGCCATCAAGCATGGCGTACGCAAGATCAACATCGACACGGATATCCGCCTGGCCATGACCGGCGCCATCCGCGCCCACATGTTCAAGAACCCGGAAGAGTTTGACCCGCGCAAATATTTTGCTGATGCCCGCAAGGCTGCCATGGGCGTGTGCAAGGAACGCTTCGAGGCGTTTGGCAGTGCAGGCCAGGCCAGCCGCATCAAACCGGTCTCGATGGAGATCATGAGCGAACGTTACGCCAAGGGCGAACTGAGCCCCAAGATCAACTGAACTTCCACCGTCGCCATAAAAAGGGAATCTTCATCATGACCGAAGGAACCGCAACCGTTCCGCACTCCCTCATGGCCAACGCCATTCGCGCGCTCGCCATGGATGCCGTGCAAAAAGCCAATTCCGGCCACCCTGGCGCCCCCATGGGCATGGCAGAAATGGCCGTGGCGCTCTGGGGCCGCCACCTCAAACATAACCCGGCCAACCCCCATTGGAGCGACCGTGACCGTTTTGTACTGTCCAACGGTCACGCCTCCATGCTGATCTACGCGTTATTGCATCTGACAGGCTACGACCTGCCCATGTCAGAACTCAAGCAGTTCCGCCAGTTGCACAGCAAAACCCCCGGGCATCCGGAATATGGCCTGACACCTGGCGTCGAAACCACCACCGGACCGCTGGGACAGGGCATTGCCAACGCGGTCGGCATGGCGCTGGCCGAGCGGATGATGGGTGAGCAGTTCAACAAGCCGGGGCACACCATCGTCGACCACAATACCTATGTGTTCATGGGCGACGGCTGCATGATGGAAGGCATCAGTCATGAAGTCTGCTCTCTGGCAGGAACCCTGGGGTTGCACAAGCTGATCGCCTTCTGGGACGACAACGGCATCTCCATTGATGGCCATGTCCACGCCTGGTTTGCCGAGGACACGCCAAAACGGTTTGAAGCCTATGGCTGGAACGTCATTCGTGCCGTGGATGGCCACGATGTGGAAGCCGTCTCGCAAGCCATCACGAGCGCCCACAACAGCGACAAACCCACTCTCATCTGCTGCAGGACGGTGATCGGGCAGGGTAGCCCCAACAAGGCGGGGTCGCACGATGTGCACGGCGCACCCCTGGGTGCCGACGAAATTGCCGCGGTACGCAAGGTACTGGGCTGGAACTACGGCCCTTTCGAAATTCCTGCCGACGCCTATCAAGCCTGGGATGCACGACCCCGGGGAGCCGCTGCAGAAGCCGAATGGAACCACCGGTTTCTGGCCTATCAGGCGGCATGGCCTGTCGAAGCCGCAGAGTTTACGCGCCGCATGAAGGGGGACCTGCCGGCCCATTTCGAACTGGCGGCGCTGGAATTCATCGCCAAGTGCCGCGACAAGGGAGAAACCATTGCCTCACGCAAGGCCAGCCAGAACACCCTGGAAGCCTTTGGCCCCACCCTGCCTGAGTTTTTTGGCGGTTCTGCGGACCTGACCGGCTCCAACCTCACCAACTGGAGCGGCAGCAAACCCCTCAGCGCCGGTCAGCCCGGCAATTACCTGAGCTATGGCGTGCGCGAATTCGGCATGAGCGCCATGATGAATGGCGTAGCCCTGCATGGCGGGTTCATCCCTTATGGCGGCACCTTCCTGACCTTTTCGGACTACAGTCGCAATGCCCTGCGCATGGCGGCGCTGATGAAGATCCGCTCCATCTTCGTATTCACCCACGATTCCATCGGTCTGGGAGAAGACGGACCCACGCATCAGTCGGTTGAGCACATCTCGAGCCTGCGCCTCATTCCCCATATGGAAGTGTGGCGTCCCTGCGATACCACGGAGACGGCAGTATCCTGGGCTGCAGCCATCCGGCGCAACCACGGCCCCACCTGTCTGATTTTCAGCCGTCAAAACCTGCCCTTCCAGTCGCGCACCCCCGAACAGATCGTGGAAATCGGGCGAGGGGGTTATGTCCTGAGGGAATCCGAAGGCCTGGCACGCGCCATTCTCATCGCCACCGGGTCGGAAGTGGGCCTGGCCGTGGAAGCCCAGAAACTGCTGGCTGCTGAAGGCATTCCGGTACGGGTGGTTTCCATGCCCGCCACTTCGGTGTTCGATCAACAGGATGCGGCGTATCGCGAATCCGTGCTGCCCCGCAACATTCCCAAAGTGGCCGTGGAAGCAGGCACTACCGGACTATGGTGGAAATATGGGTGCAGCGCCGTATTGGGAATTGACACCTTCGGTGAATCTGCGCCGGCCGGCGCCCTGTTCAAGCATTTTGGCCTGACCGCTGAAAACCTCGCACACACCGTCAAAAACCTGCTGTAACCAACCGTTGAACCACCCCCCGCCACCTCGGGGGGGGTGTTGTAGCCTTGCCACCCCCGCCACACACTGTTGCAATTTTGCTACGCCATTC
>JAJZHC010000105.1 GCA_021804705.1 Pseudomonadota bacterium | reverse complement strand
GATCGCATCGGGAAACAGGGCAATGCCCGCCTCCACCGCAGCGGTGACATTTTTCACTTCCACATAGCAGCGGGGCCGTGCGGGATGGGTCAGAAGCCAGTCGATGCGGCTGTTTTCCTCGCCGTATCGCACTTCGGCGCGCCGTTCGGGGTAGCCCGCCAGCAGATCGAGCAGGCCGCTATCGATGGCCTCGCCTACCAGCGCATTGGCCCGGTGCGTATTGATACCCACCCGTGCCGGGCCCACACTCACCTGCTCCCAGGTGTACCGGTACTTGCGTTCCAGATTGCCCGAATCGCTCAGCCATACCCGCAGGCCGGCATCGGCGCAACCCAACAGAGAGCCCGTATTGGGGACGTGCACGGTCATCTCGGTGCCGTCTTCAAGACGCACATCGGCCAGAAAACGCTTGTAGCGTTTCAGCAGCAACGCCGGAATGAGTGCCTGGGAGAATTCCACATGCCGACTTCAGGGCAAATCGAAAAGCAGGATTTCAGCCCGTTTGGGCGACCCCAGCGAAACCCGTTCCGCCTGGGCAATGCGCGCACCATCTCCGGCACGCAGCAGGTGGCCGTCCACCACCAGGTTGCCAGTGGCTACCTGGAGGTAGCCCCGCCGGCCAGGAGCAAACCGGTATTCCAGCGTGTCGTCCTCATCAATGATGGCAGCATGGATCAGGGCATCCTGATGGATGGTGACCGAACCCTCGCGTCCGTCCCGTGAAGCGATGAGCTTCAAGCGCGACTGCCGGGATTCGGTGGTAAAGGACTTCTGTTCATAACTGGGGGGCAGGCCCGTGTGGTCCGGCAGGATCCAGATCTGCAGCAGGTGGACAGAATCGGTCTTCGAGGCGTTATATTCGCTGTGCGTCACCCCCGTCCCTGCCGACATGCGTTGCACATCGCCTGGGCGGATCACGGAACCGTTGCCCATGCTGTCCTGGTGTTCTAACGCCCCTTCCAGCACATAAGTGATGATTTCCATGTCGCGGTGCGGATGGGTACCAAACCCCTTCCCCGGGGCAACGCGGTCCTCATTGAGGACGCGCAGTACGCTATACCCCATGTGGGCGGCATCGTAATAGTCCGCAAAAGAGAAGGAGTGATACGAGTCCAGCCACCCGTGGTTGGCGTGTCCTCGATCACGGCTACGGCGCAATGCGATCATGCAGGATTCCTGGTTAACTGTGCCCGGTAGCGGACAACAGTTTGGATTTACGGGTTATAGACCCCATAATCAGGGGAATTATCTCAAATCGGACAAAAAACACACGCATTAATCGTAACAAATGGATTCTAACCCCCTTTACCGTGGCCGATTTGCACCATCTCCCAGCGGTTACTTGCACTTTGGCTCGCTCGTCAGCGCCCTGGGTAGTTATCTTGACGCCAAAAGCCGGGGCGGGCTGTGGTTTGTCCGGATGGAAGACCTCGATACGGCACGAAACGTTCCCGGTGCCGAATCCGGAATTCTGCGTGCCCTGGAGGGCTTTGGCCTGGTGTGGGACGGCCCGGTGCTGCGTCAGAGCGCGCGTCTTGCGCATTATGAATCTGCCCTGGCAACGCTGCTTGAACAGGGGTTGGCCTACCCTTGCGGTTGCAGCCGGCGCGATCTGCTGACCCATGACCCTGCCGCGCCGGCAGGACCGCGCTATCCCGGCCATTGCCGCCAGGGGCTTCCTCCGGGCAAGATAATAAGATCTTTTCGTTATAAAACCAATGATATAGAGCATTATTTTAATGATAGGCTTTATGGCATATTCCGGCAGCGGGTGGATCAGGTTGTAGGCGATTTCGTGGTGCGCCGGGCTGACGGGCCCTTTGCCTACCAGCTGGCCGTGGTGGTGGATGATGCGGCCCAGGGCATCACCGATGTTGTGCGCGGCGCCGACCTGCTGGATTCCACCCCACGCCAGATTGCCTTGCAGCAGGCCTTGGGGTTTGCCACCCCGCAATACCTGCACCTGCCCCTGGTGCGTAACGCCCAGGGCGAGAAGCTCAGCAAACAGACGCGAGCGCCGGCAGTAACACCCGATGCCACCACCCTGCGACGCGCATTGCGCTTTCTGGGCCAGCCCGAGCTTCCTCAGGGTGCCGGCCATGATTTACATGAAATTATGAAGTATGCATTGCAACATTATGATTACAGACTAATTAAAAAGGATTTATGATTGCTTCCAGCCCGGCCCACCGGCTTTGGGTGCATACCGTACCCGCCCTGTTTGTGTTTCTCTGGGCCACAGGCTTCATCGGCGCCAAGTTTGGCCTGCCCTACGCTGAACCCATGACTTTTCTGGCCCTGCGCATGGGGTTGGCCGCCCTGCTTCTGCTGGCGTTTGCCCTGGTCACTCGCGCACCCTGGCCACCCAGCCCGATAGCCGCCCTGCATGTGACCGTGGCGGGTCTTTTGGTGCACGGGGGCTATCTGGGCGGCGTGTTTGAGGCTATCCGGCACGGCATGCCCTCGGGCATGGTCTCCCTGATCGTGGGCATGCAACCGGTACTCACCTCCGTTGCCGCCATCCTGGTATTGAAAGAGCGGCTGTCGCTGCGGCAGTGGATGGGGCTGGCGCTGGGGCTGGTAGGGTTGGCCCTGGTGCTGGGCAACCGCGTCAGCTTTTCGGACCTGACCTGGCAATCCGGAGCCATGGCCTTGTTCGCCCTGGTTTCCATCAGCCTGGGAACGGTGTACCAGAAGCGGTTTTTTGCCGGGGTGGACCTGCGCACCGGCGGGGTATTGCAGTATCTGGCCTCGGGCCTGTGCTACGCGGGACTGGCCTGTGCCTTTGAAACCCGCGAGGTGACCTGGTCGCCCGACTTCATCCTGGCCCTGGGCTGGTCGGTGGTGGCCCTGTCGTTGGGGGCAGTGGCCCTGCTCTACCGTCTGATCCGGGACGGCGAGGCCTCCCGGGTGTCGAGCCTGCTCTACCTGGTCCCGCCGGTCACGGCGCTGATCGCCTTTGCCTGCTTCGATGAAACCCTGACCTGGCCCGCCATGGGCGGCATGGCCGTGGTGGCATTAGGGGTTGCCCTGGTGGTGATCTGAAAGGCGGGCATCGAGCCACTGCACCCAATGCTGGATGGGGGTATCGGTGGCAGAAGCGAGGTGGGTGAGGCAACCGATATTGGCGGTTAGAATCAAGTCCGGTTTGCCGCTTTCCAGCGCCGCAACCTTGTTGGCCTGCAACCGTCGCGACAACTCGGGCTGCAACAGCGAATAAGTCCCGGCAGAACCACAGCACAGGTGAGCATCGGGCACGGGCGTGAGGCGCGCACCCCAGGACTGCAACAGTTCCTCCACCACCCCCTTGAGCTTTTGCCCATGCTGCAGGGAACAGGGTGACTGAAATGCGATTGCCGCAGAAACGTCTCTTTCATTTTCTCTGTAAAACAGAGCGTTATCAGTTAACTCTTCAGAAATTACTTCAGATATGTCCCGGGCCAGCGCGGCAATCTGCTGAGCCCGATCGGAGTAATCCGGGTCGTGCCGCAGGGCATGTCCGTACTCCTTGATTTCGGTGCCACAACCGCTGGCCGTGACGATGATGGCTTCAGCGCCCTGCTCCACGAAAGGCCACCAGGCATCGATGTTGCGCCGCATGGCGTCCCGGGCTTGATGCTCGTCGGCAAGATGATGCGCCAGCGCGCCGCAACAGCCCGCCCGCGGTGCCGTGACCAGGGATATACCCAGGCGGTCCAGAACCCGTGCGGCAGCAGCATTGATGTCCGGAGCCAGCACCGGCTGCACGCACCCCGCAAGCACCAGCATACGCCGGCTGTGGCGCGCTGCCGGCCATGGACCAGGCGGGCGGAATGTCGGAATCTTGCGCCGCAGGGACAGGGGCAGCAACGGGCTAAACACGCGTCCTGCCGCCAGCAAGGGCCGGAACAGCATGGGGCGTGGCAACACGGTTTTCAGGAGCGCCCGCTTGAGGTAGTCCAGCGGGCCACGTGGCACATGGGCCTCGGCGTAACTGCGTCCGATGTCCACCAGGCGACCGTACTTCACCCCTGAGGGACAGGTGGTTTCGCAGGAACGACAGGTGAGGCAACGGTCCAGGTGGCGTTGGGTGAGACGCGATACTGGCTGACCTTCCAGCATGTTCTTCATGAGGTAGATGCGGCCGCGCGGGCTGTCGAGTTCGTCTCCCAGCAACTGGTAGGTGGGACAGGTGGCAAGGCAAAACCCGCAATGAACGCAGGTGCGCAAAATGCTCAAGGCTTCCGCCCCGTCGGGCGAATCGCGAAATTGGGGGTCGAGGCTGGCAAACATGGCTAAAAATTACCCGGCAGTCCCGGGTTGAGAATGCCCTTGGGGTCAAAGGCGTGTTTGAGGCGTCGGTGGATTTGCGCGAGTACGGGATCCAACGCCCCCAGTTGCGGCCGCGCCGGATTTCCCCCGCGAAACAGCAGGGCATGCCCCCCCGCGTCGCCGGCTGCCTTGTGCAACTGCGCCGGTGCATGGTCCGAGGCGATCCAGCGCAGGGCCCCACCCCACTCGGTCAGCAAGGCGCCCGAGAGCCCCAGCGGGGCAGCAGTACTTTTTACAGCAAGGCGCCACAGCGGGCGTTCCGTCTCAAAAAAGGAAGCGCGCTGCTCTCGCAGCGACTGCCACCAGAGCGCCCCATCTGCCACGGGGTCTCCGCCCATCTGGCGCATGGCGGCGCGGACGGCGACTTCGGCCCCCGACAGGCGCGCGCGCAGGCGACCGTTTTGCAGGCTCGTGGCCGATACAGGCAGCGGCAAGCTACCCCATTCGTTGACGCGAGTCAGCGCCGCAGCCTCCTGCAATTGCCATTCCAGCGTGGTTTCAAAGGCCGGGACCGGCAACACCTTGAGCGACACTTCGGTGATGACACCCAGCGACCCCAGGGCCCCCACCATCAGGCGCGACACATCGAAACCCGCTACATTCTTGATGACCCGCCCGCCAAAGGACAGGTCACGGCCCAGGCCGTCAATCATGCGCACCCCCAGCACGAAATCGCGTGCCGACCCCACATGGGGGCGCCGGGGGCCGGAGAGGCCCGTGGCAATGGCGCCTCCAAGGGTGGCCGTGGGAGCAAAGTGCGGCGGCTCGAAGGCCAGCATCTGCCCTTGCTGGTGCAGCAGTGCCTCTACTTCGGACAATGGCGTTCCCGCACGCGCGGTAATGACGAGCTCGCTGGGCGCATAGTCCACGATTCCCGAATAGAGACGCAGATCCAGTTCCTGGGGGGCATCTGCCGCCACCCAGAAACGCTTGCTGTGGCCCCCGCGAATGCGCAGGGGTGTGGCCGTGGCATGCGCATTGCGCACCTGGTCCATGAGGGCGTGCAGGGTATTTTGCATCAGAATC
>JAJZHC010000104.1 GCA_021804705.1 Pseudomonadota bacterium | reverse complement strand
TCGCGTTCCGGCAGTCAACTGCTTGACCTGGCTGCCATAAAAATTCAGAAAGCGCAGGGAGAGCTCGCCACTCGCGTCGCGCACCCGGACCCTTAAGGTTCGTTTGGGTCGGTACTGAATCTCGGCGTCCAGCACTTCCACTGCCAGGCAGCCCGTTTGACCTTGGTGCAGGTCGCGCAACGGCACGATGTGCGTTTCGTCGTCATAGCGCAAGGGAAGGTGGAAGACAAGGTCAAACGGTGTGCGAATGCCCAGCTTATGGAGACGGGTCAGGGTGGCTGGCGCAATTCCCATGCCCTGCAGGGAAGACATGAAACCACTCAGTGGTC
The DNA here is from genome assembly GCA_021804705.1 of Pseudomonadota bacterium. GTDB lineage: Bacteria > Pseudomonadota > Gammaproteobacteria > Burkholderiales > Ferrovaceae > JAJZRV01. Next base: position 5,014 of record JAJZHC010000104.1, on the reverse strand, counting down.
GAGGACCATGACCCCGTCGATTTCCACCAAGGCCCCGCGTGGCAGTGAAGCGACGCCCACTGCGGCACGCGCCGGGAAGGGGGCCGAAAAATACCGGGCCATCGCCTCGTTCACCTTGGCAAAATGCGCAAGGTCGGTCAAATACACCGTGACGCGCACCAGATCGCCCAGGTCGCCGCCGGCAGCACGGGCGACTGCCTGCAGGTTGTCCAATACGCGAATGATCTGTGCATCAATGCCTTCAACCAGCGTCATGGCGTCTGGGTCCAGGCCAATCTGGCCGGACAGGTAAACGGTGTCTCCTGCACGAACGGCCTGGGAGTAAGTGCCGATGGCGCCGGGTGCGTGGGCGGTGGAAATGATGGATTTGCTCATGATGCCCTCTTGAAGATTAACTCTGAACCCGGGTAATGCGGACCACCTCGGGGATTTCACGCAGGTGATGCAGCAGGGTCGCCAGATGGGTGCGATCCTTCACCTGAACCGTGAAGTTGATTTCCGTGTAAGTACCGTCAGGTTTGGTGATGGAAACGCTGTCAATGTTGGACTGGGCGTCAGCAATGGCAGAGGCTACCGTGGCCAGAACGCCCCGGCGGTTCACCACCATCAACTTGATGGCCACATCAAACAGCTTGCCGCTGTTGTTTTCCCACTCCACATCCACCCACTTGTCCGGATCGGCGCGGAACTGGCGGATGGCTCGGCAGTCCTGGGTGTGGATCAGCAACCCTTGCCCCTTCTTGATGATGCCGATGATGGGGTCGCCGGGAATGGGTCGGCAGCAATGGGCAAACTGGACAGCGATGCCTTCGCTGCCGCGGATCGTGATCGAGCCCTGACCCTCCAGGGATTGCATGTCCCCACGGGATAGCAGGGCACGGGCCACCACGATGTTGAGTCGCCGTCCCAGTCCGATTTCAGCCAGCACCTCATTGCGTGATTTGCAGCGATCTCCTTTCAGCAGCTGGTCCCACTGCGTGGTTTTGATATCGGCAGGGTTGACCTTGAGGGCGCGTAGCGCCTGATTGAGCAGACGCTCGCCCAATTCCACCGATTCATCAAGCAGCATGGTGCGCAGATAATGCCGGATTTTGGAACGGGCCTTGGCGGTGACGACGTAGTTCAGCCAGGCTGGATTGGGCGCCGCATTTTCGGCAGTGATGATCTCAATCCGATCCCCATTGGATAGCGGCGTGCGCAACGGTGCCAGCTCATTGTTGATTTTTGCTGCCACGCAGCGATTGCCCACGTCGGTATGGACATCGTAGGCAAAGTCGACCGGCGTGGATCCTTTGGGCAGCGACTTGATCATGCCCTTGGGTGTGAATACGTACACCTCATCGGGAAACAGATCAACCTTCAGATGCTCCAGAAACTCTACGGCATCGCCGCTCTCGGTCTGGATTTCGAGGAGGGATTGCAGCCACTGGTGGGTTTTTTTCTGCACGTCGCTCAATGGGGTATCGGACGACTTGTACAGCCAGTGTGATGCCACCCCTGCTTCGGCAATCTTGTGCATCTCCTGGGTGCGAATCTGGATTTCAATGGGCGTGCCGAAAGGACCAAACAATGTCGTGTGCAGCGACTGGTAGCCGTTGGCCTTGGGGATGGCAATGTAATCCTTGAATTTCCCCGGGATGGGCTTGTACAGGGTATGCAGGGCCCCCAGCGCGAGATAGCATGCGGCCACGTCCTTGACCAGGATCCTGAAACCGTAAATATCCAGAACCTCAGAAAAGGAGAGCGACTTGCCCAGCATCTTGTTGTAGATGCTCGACAGGTGTTTTTCGCGCCCGGTAACCTGGGCTTCTACCCCAAAGGCTGACAGGCGCTGGTTGATGGCGCTCAGGATTTTTCCAACCACTTCACGCCGGTTGCCACGCGCGGACCGGATGGCCTTGGTCAGAACCTGGTAGCGATTTGGAAACAGATAGCGAAAGCCCAGGTCCTGCAGTTCCTGAAACACGGCGTGCAACCCCAGTCGATTGGCGATGGGGCCGTAAATATCCAGGGTTTCCCTGGCGATGCGGCGCTGCCTGCCGACATCCATCGCCTCAAGCGTACGCATGTTGTGAAGGCGGTCGGCGAGCTTGATCAGGATGACGCGGACGTCGCGGGCCATGGCCAGCAGCATCTTGCGGAAATTCTCGGCCTGGGCCTGCTGCTCGGTCTGAAATTCCAGACGATCAAGCTTGCTGACACCATCGACCAGTTCACTCACCGACTTGCCAAATTGCTGCGCAATCTCGCTTGAAGTGGTGCTGGTGTCTTCCACAGTATCGTGCAACAGGGCGGCCATCAGGGCCTGCGGATCCAGATGCCACTCTGCCAGGATGGTGGCGACGGACAGGGGGTGGGTGATGTACGGATCGCCGCTTTTGCGGAACTGCCCCTCGTGAGCCCGTGCGGCGACCTGGAAAGCTTCTTCGATCAGGGTAACGTCTGCAGGCCGCAGGTAAGTGGCGGCGACTTCGGTCAGCGCTGCCGGAGAAATGGGTTGGGAGGCCAGGACCGGGGCGGAGGGGGACACGGGTCTGTTTTTAGGCAGGCACCTTGTTGAGGATTTCCATACCCACCTTGCCTGCAGCAATTTCCCGCAAGGCGATGACGGTGGGCTTGTCCTTGTTGGGTTCCACCAGGGGAGTGGCCCCTGAAGCAATCTGCCGCGCCCGATAGGTGGCCGCCAGGGTGAGCTCAAAGCGGTTATGGATGGAATGCAATGCGTCGTCAACAGTGATGCGGGCCATGGGGAACCTTCAATTCGATGTAATTAACGGAACAAATCGGCGTAGCGGGGATACTGCCGACTGCGTCGGCACCGTGCGGCGCGCACGATGGCAGTCAGATCCTTCGCCGCTTCGGCGAATTCATTGTTAATGATAGCATAATCGAACTCATTCTCATGGCTGAGATCTTCCCGGGCCACAGCCAGGCGTTTTTCGATGACTTCCAGAGGGTCTTTGCCGCGCGCCAGCAGCCTTTCGCGCAAGGCTTCCAGAGAAGGGGGCAGGATGAAAATGCTGAGTGCGTCCATGAACAACGCGCGCACCTGGCGTGCACCCTGCCAGTCGATTTCCAGGACCACGTCCCGGCCCTGTTCCAGGCTGTGGCGGATATCGGCTGACGAGGTTCCGTAAAAGTTGCCATAGACTTCGGCCGATTCAAGAAACTCGCCACGCGCTTGCATGCCGCGAAACACCTCGTGGGACACGAAATGGTACTCGCGGCCATTCATCTCTCCGGGACGCGGGGTTCGGGTGGTATGCGAAATGGATAGCCTGATTCCTGGGTCGGCTGCAATCAGTGCAGCCACCAGGCTGGATTTTCCGGCCCCCGAGGGCGCGGCAATGATGAAAATTTGACCCTTCATTCGATATTCTGTACTTGTTCGCGCATTTGCTCGATGAGCACTTTCATGTCCATGGAGGTGCGCGAGACTTCACTGGAAACGGACTTCGACCCCAAGGTGTTGGCTTCCCGATGCAGTTCCTGCATCAGGAAGTCGAGGCGCTTGCCTACGGCGCCTCCGGCATCAAGGACGCGCCGCACTTCCTGAAGGTGAACCTTGAGACGGGAAATCTCTTCTTCAATGTCGATGCGGGCTGCAAACAACACCACTTCCTGGCGCACACGTTCTTCTTCATGGGTGCCCAGGGCCTCCTTCAGGCGCGTGGCCAGCCGTTCCTGGAATGCCGCGACCAGGGCGGGGACATGGGGGGACATGGCGTCTGCCAGAAGCACCATGGCATCCACGCGCTCCTGCAGGAACGCCTTGAGCTTGGCGCCTTCCCGGGCACGCGTTTCAGCCAGGGTCTGCAAGACACTTTCAGCCAGCGCCTGACAATCTGCTTCGAGAGAGATGCCGGCGTCTGCGTCCTGACGCAAAACGCCGGGCCACTGCAGGATTTCTCCCACAGAAAGCGGAGAGGCGTCGGGAAAGACTTCCTGCACAATGGTACTGGCGGCACGCAGTTGTTCCAGGGCCGTGGTGTCTGGCGACGCGGTTTGGGCCGCAGTATCGGCGCGGCGCCATTCGATGCGGCAATCCACCTTGCCGCGTTTGACGCTTCCGGCAATGCGGTCGCGCAGTCCGGATTCAAGGACACGCAGGGATTCCGGGGTGCGAAACTGGATTTCGAGGTAACGGTGGTTGACGGTTTTGAGTTCCAGCGACAGTGTTCCCCAAGGGAGATCCCGGGTGCCCGCTGAGAATCCGGTCATGCTGTAAACGGTGGCCACTGTGGCAGGCTCATCGACGGTTTTAGACGCGTCATCATACTCCAGTTGCATCCCCAAAGGCGGTAAACTAGCAGTTTGGAACGTTTCAAAGTCATTGAGGAAGCTCATGCGCCCCAGTCAACGCCGCCCCGATCAATTGCGCGCCATCCGTTTCACCCGGGAATACACCCGGCATGCCGAAGGTTCCGTCCTGGTGGAGTTTGGCGATACGAAAGTGCTGTGTACGGCCAGCGTGGAAGATAGAGTGCCGGGTTTTTTGAAAGGACAGGGTAGGGGTTGGTTGACCGCCGAATACGGCATGTTGCCGCGCGCGACGGATACCCGCAATAAACGGGAGGCGGTGGCGGGAAAGCAGTCCGGACGAACCCAGGAAATTCAGCGACTCATCGGGCGTTCCCTGCGCGCCGTGGTCGATCTCGATCTGTTGGGCGAGCGGACGTTGCAGCTGGATTGCGACGTGCTGCAGGCCGATGGCGGAACGCGCACGGCCAGCATCACGGGAGCCTATATTGCCCTGGAAGACGCCGTGGCGCAGCTGATGCGGGACGGTTTGCTGGAGCAGTCCCCCATCCTGCAAGCCGTATCGGCAGTATCCGTGGGGATTTTCGAGGGGTTTCCGGTACTGGACCTGGATTATGACGAGGATTCCTGCTGCGATACGGACATGAACGTGGTGATGACGGCTGATGGGCACTTTGTCGAGATTCAGGGCACCGCTGAGGGTGCCCCTTTCCGCCGTACCGAGGTGGACATGTTGCTGGATCTGGCGACGGCA
>JAJZHC010000103.1 GCA_021804705.1 Pseudomonadota bacterium | reverse complement strand
GCTGAAGGACGCCATCAAGCCCAACCTGGTGCAGACCCTGGAAAACAACCCCGCCATCATTCACGGCGGCCCGTTTGCCAACATCGCCCACGGCTGCAACTCCGTCATCGCCACCAAGGCTGGCCTGAAGCTGGCCGACTACGTGGTGACCGAAGCCGGCTTCGGTGCCGACCTGGGTGCCGAGAAGTTCATCGACATCAAGTGCCGCATGGCTGGGTTGAACCCCTCCGCCGTCGTTCTGGTGGCCACCATCCGCGCCCTCAAGTTCCATGGCGGCGTGAAAAAGGATGAGCTCAACAAGGAAAACCTGGCCGCGCTGGAAAAGGGCATGATCAACATTGAGCGCCACCTGGAAAACATCCGCGACAACTACGGCCTGCCTTGCGTGGTGTCGGTCAACCACTTCACCTTCGATACTGAAGCCGAAGTGGCACTCCTGAAGGAGCGGATCGAAGCCATGGGCGGCAAGTTCGTCCTGGCGCGTCATTGGGCCGAAGGCGGCAAGGGTGCGGAAGAAGTGGCCCGCACCGTGGTGGACCTGATCGAAAAATCAGGCAAGAAGCACACCTATGTCTATCCTGACAACATCACCCTGCAGGAAAAGATCACCACCATCGCCACCAAGATCTACCGCGCCGGCCAGGTCACGTTCAGCGACAATGCCCGCAAGCAGCTCGACGAGTGGAACAAGGACTACGGTCACTTCCCCGTCTGCATGGCCAAGACCCAGATGTCCTTCACGTCTGATCCCAACGCCAAGGGTGCCCCTACCGGGCACACCCTGAACGTGCGTGAAGTGCGTCTTGCCAACGGTGCCGGTTTTGTCGTGGCCATTTGCGGCGACATGATGACCATGCCTGGCCTGCCCAAGGTGCCGTCTTCCGAGAAGGTGGACATCGACGCCAACGGCAGCATCGTCGGCCTGTTCTAAGCCCATGCGGGCCAGCGCTCATTCCTGAAACGTCATGAGCGTGGCCCGCAGTTCCTTGCCGCCCGCCGCGGGGCCAAAAACCCTTGCGGAGTGGCTGGCACACACCGAGCAGCTCCATGCGCTGACCATCGACATGGGGTTGGCCCGCGTGTCACAAGTGCGGGATGCAATGACCTTGCATCCCAACTTTCCCATCATCACCGTTGCCGGTACCAATGGCAAAGGCTCCACCTGTACCCTGCTGGCCGCCTGTTTGAGCGCCGCGGGCTATCGCGTGGGTGTCTATTCCTCGCCGCATCTTGTGCGTTACAACGAACGCGTGCGCGTGGGGTCTTCATTCGTTTCCGATCAAAGCCTGTGCGATGCCTTCGCCAAAGTGGAGGCCGCGCGCGGCAACCAGTCGCTCACCCCCTTCGAGTTTGGCACGCTTGCAGCGATGCAGGTCTTCATCGAGGCGGGTCTTGATGTGGTCATCCTGGAAGTGGGGCTGGGCGGCCGATTGGATGCCGTCAATATTTTCGATCCCGACTGCGCCATCGTCACCAGCATCGCCATCGACCACGAGGCGTGGCTGGGCAACACCCGCGAGGCCATCGCTGCTGAAAAAGCCGGCGTTTTTCGCGCCGGGCGTCCGGCCATCTGCGCCGACCCCGAGCCTCCCGTCACCATCGCCGAAACTGCGGCACGCCTGGGCGCGCAGCTGTTGCAGATCGACCGGGATTTTTCCTATCAGGTGAGTGCCGGGCAGTGGTCGTTTGCTATGGGTGCTCACACGCTGGCGGGGCTGCCGCGTCTCAAGCTCTCGGGCGCTTTCCAGTACCGCAATGCAGCCGCTGCCCTGGCGGCATTGCTGACTCTGGAAGCGCGCCTGCCGGTCTCGCTGGAGGCGCTGCGTGAAGGCTTGCAGACCGCGGCGCTGGCGGGGCGCTTTCAGAAAGTGTCCGAGGCCCCGCTTGTCATCATGGACGTGGCGCATAACCCGCACGCCGCGGCGGAACTGGCTGCCAACCTGCGCACCGAGCCCTGCGACGGCAAAACCTGGGCCGTGTTCGGGATGCTGAGCGACAAGGACATCGCTGGGGTCATCGCCCTGCTGGACCCGCTGGTGGATTGCTGGTGCGTCGCCGGCATCGAGGAGGCGCGCGGCGCCAGCCTGGAAGCCATGCAGGCGCTGCTCTCGGGCGTGCGCGGTAGTGTTACCGGCTGCGCCTCGCCTCAGGCGGCGTTTGCCGAAGCCAGAAGCTGCGCGCAGGCGGCTGATCGCATCGTGGTGTTTGGATCTTTCATCACGGTGGGCGCCGTGATGGCTGCCCTGGAAGGGGCGGCTTAGGCCGCTTGCACTGCTTTGCGAATGCAGCGGTCCAGGGCGTTGAAGTATTCGTTGGCGAGGTCGGAGGGCTGCAGGAACTTGAAGCGGTTGTCCTGACCCGAGACGATTTCAATGAACCCGCGTGTGCGCAGCTCTTTCAGGCGTCCATGCAGCGTGGCAGGCGAGGCCAGTTCCGTCATTTCCAGAATGTTGCTGACGGTCAGCATCTCGTCGTTCAGGCGGCTGGTGCCGATGGCCATCAGGATTTCAATCTGCACCGGGTCAAGGCCCTTGAAGGAGGGCTGGGCCTCCACCGACTCGACAAGCTTGTGATATTTGAACAGCGCTTTCATGACATTCCCAAACTGGAGTGGAGTGGCGAATTTTATTCCAGAAGCCGCATGCAGTGGCAAGAAATATAACTTTATTAAGTTATAGCAACGATAGCTTAATCCTGATAAAAATTGCCACCCGCACTGCGGCACCTGTGCTGGCGGTATACTGCGCCGATGCCCTTCAAACATCCCCTGGCCGTGTTGTTGCTGCTGGCGTTCTGTGGCGCCATGGCGGCCCAGGCCGCCGATGCCCTGCCCGCGGCGGAAGTGCTGCCCTGGTGGGTGTGGCCCTTGGGATTGTTCGTGGTGTGCTTTTTCCTGGGCATCGTGGCAGTCCCCGCCGGAGTGGGGGGTGGCGTGCTGTTCGTACCCATCGTGGGAGGCTTCTTTCCCTTCCATCTCGACTTCGTGCGCGGCGCGGGCCTGTTGGTGGCCATGGCCAGCGCCCTGGCCGCCGGACCTTCGCTGCTGAAAAACGGCATGGCCAACCTGCGCCTCGTGATGCCGCTGGCCCTGTCCGCCTCGCTCAGTTCCATGGGCGGGGCCATGGTGGGGTTGGCGTTGCCTGCCAACATGATCGAGATCATGCTGGGGCTTATCATTCTCGCCATTACGGCGCTCATGATCATGGCCCGCAAGTCCGACTACCCCCACGTGCCCCAACCCGACGCACTGTCACTGCGCCTGGGCATCCATGGCGTGTTTCACGACCTGATTTCGGGCAGGGAGATTTCCTGGCAGGTGCACCGCACGCCCACCGGAATCATGTTGTTTCTCGTCATCGGCTTTCTGGGCGGGGTTTTTGGTGTGGGCGCGGGCTGGGCCAACGTGCCCGCGCTCAATCTGCTGATGGGTGTGCCACTGAAACTGGCGGCAGCTTCCTCCAGTCTGATCCTCTCCATCGCCAGCGCGTCGGCCACCTGGTATTACCTCAACAACGGCGCTATCCTGGCCATCATTGCGGTACCCGCGGTGGTGGGCATGATGATGGGCGCGCGTATCGGCGCTCATTTGCTGACAATGCTCAATCCCGCCGTGATCCGCAAGGTGGTGATTTCCATGCTGTTGTTTGCGGGCGTGCGCACCCTGCTCAAGGGTTTGGGAATCTAGTCGCCATGAGCCACCATCGCCTGCCGCCCGAACAGATGCGCTATGCTACGGTGCTGCATTGGGCCACGCTCATCGGGTTTGTGACGCTCGTGGTCACCTTCGTGCTGTACATGACAGGGCTTGCCACGGCCGAGGTGCCACTGCACCAGTTGCCGCAATTGTGGAAACTCTCTGCTGCGGATTATGCCAGGGCTACGGGGTTGCATGAGGGATGGAGCTGGCTGTTTGCCATGGACAAGGGCGATTTTCTGAGCCTGCTGGGCATTGCCATGCTCTCGGCCAGCCCCATTCTCAGTATCGCAGCGGTGGTGCCGGTGTATCTCAAGGAAAAAAACTACATCTATGCAGCCCTGGGGCTGATGGCGGTGCTGGTGCTGCTCTATGCCGCCTCGGGCCTGAGCATGCGACACTCCTGAATCATGAGCCATCCTTTCCAACGCATTTTACTGGTCACGGAACACACCGATTTTGACAGCGGTGCCGAGCGACTGGCATTTGACATTGCGCACCATTGCGGTGTGGGTCTGCGCGCGGTGTTTCCTGTGGCGCATCATGTGGAATACGAAATCGCATCGCCAGATCTTGCCTTGCGCAGTGCGCGCGAGTTTGCCGCAAAAGCAGAGCAGTTGCGTACTGCGGCCCGGGAGGCCGGCGTGACCCTGGACCTCGTGGTGCGGCAATCCGAAGCGCCCCACGAGGCCATCCTGCAAGAGGCGCGCGCGTACGGCGCTGATCTGCTCATCGCACGGCGGCGGGGGCGGCGCAGTTTTCTCTCCCACCTGCTGATTGGCGAGATGGTTGGCAAGGTGGCGATGGATGCCCCTTGCAGCATGCTGTTTGTGCCGCGAACCGCGCGCCTGTGGTCGCATGCTATTCTCGCCGTCGTCGATCCCGAGGCGCGGGATGTTCCCGTTGCCGCCATGGCCACCGAGGTATCGCAGGCCTGCCAGTTGCCGCTTGCCCTCATGACGTTGGGCCCGGGGACTGCGGGAAAACCCCATGAAGCCATTCTGGCTGAAGCACAGGTCCGACAGGCGGACCTGATCGTGTTGGGACGATACCGCAACAGCACCACCCAACACGTCATCGGGCAGACGGAACATTCCGTGTTGGTGGTCCAGAGCGACGCCTCATCTTTCAGTTAGGAGCCCAGCGTATGTACCAGCGCATCCTGATCGCAGTGGACGGCAGCGACACCTCCGGGCGCGCCATGCAAGAGGCCCTGCAGCTGGCCAAAAACCAGCAGGCCCTGTTGCGCGTGGTCTACGTGGTGGACGAGGCCAGCATCTTCAGCGACACCGAATTCGTGGACCGTAGCGCCATCGAACGGGCGGCCATCCACACGGGGCATAAGGTACTCGAGAAGGCCAATAAGGCTGCCGAGGCCGAAGGGGTGTTCATCGAGACGAAGATGCTGGAAACGGACAGCGTGGGCGACAAGGTGGCCCACGCCATTGTGGAGGAAGCCCGGAATTGGCCTGCGGATCTTATTGTTGTGGGCACCCATGGCCGCAAGGGGCTGCGGCACCTGTTCATGGGTAGCATCGCCGAAGGCGTGATGCGCGACAGTCCGGTACCGATTTTGCTGGTGCGCCTGCCCTGACTCCTGACGAGGAAATGAGCGGCAAGCCGATTTCACCACCCATATGGATTATGTTTTACCCCCCCCGTTGCGGCTATAGA
>JAJZHC010000102.1 GCA_021804705.1 Pseudomonadota bacterium | reverse complement strand
TGGGAAAGGCCGGATGGTGTTCGATCAACGGGCCTTCGCTGGCCACCGGCGCCGTGGCTGCCGAAGGCACCAGCTGCACGGCGTGCGGGTTGCCCATGGAGAGGACGCTGAATTCATGGGTGACGGAGCCAAGCGTCAGGGTGTAGGTCAGCGCCTGGGCTGGGGTCGTGAAGGGAATACGCGCGGGTTCGAAGATGGGTTCCCCCATGTCGACCGTGACCTGACCGTCGGCGTTGAGGCGCGGTGCGATGACGCCACCCAGCGTTTCCACCCGGATTTCGTCTTTTTGGGTCAGCCCCCGGTCACGCACGAAGCGCACGAAGCAACGGGCGCCGTTGCCGCAATTTTCCACTTCGCTGCCGTCGGCATTGAGGATGCGGTAACGGAAATCGTTGGCAGGGTCGCGCGCGCGCTCCACGATCAGGATCTGGTCGCAGCCCACGCCAAAATGACGGTCGGCGATCCAGCGAATCTGGCTGGGAGAGAGCTGCAGGGGCGCGGTGGTGGCATCCAGAACCACGAAGTCGTTGCCCAGTCCCTGCATTTTGGTAAAGGGGAGTTGCATCGGGTCAGGCCATGGGTTGCATCATGAAAGGCATCCTATCGCGTTTTGCAATTGCGCGCAGGGGATTGTCCGTGAGTCAGCGCGCATAGGGTGAACGCTCGCCAGGGGGGCGTGTTTTGAAGCGTTTGTGGCTCCATAGGTAGTTGGCCGGCTGTTCCAGGATGCGCGCTTCGATGAAGTGATTCATGCGCAGCGCATCAGTCGTTTCGTCGGCGCCGGGATAGTCCAGCCAGGGTGGATAAAAGCGCACCACGCAGCGGTTGTGGTGAAAGTCCTGCTCGATGACGCAGGGCACTACCTGGGCGTGAGCCAGCCGCGCCAGGCGGGACATGGCGGGGATGGTGGCGGTCTTGACGCCGAAAAAATCCACGAAGATGGAATCCTTCGAGCCGTAATCCTGGTCGGGCAGGTAATACAGGGCCCAGCCCGGTTTGAGGGCGCGCAGCACGGTGCGGATGCCGTCCTGCCGCGAAAAGATCACGCCGCGATTCCAGCGCCGGCGGCGGCGCTGGATCATGTCGTCGATGCGAATGTTCTTGTGTCGCGTGTGGAAGGAGATCATGTCCACGTCGGCGGACAGGCAGATGCCCGCTGTATCGATGCCAAAAAAATGCGGGGTCATGAGGATCACGGGGCCTGCTGCCAGGGCGGCCTGCAGATGGGGCAGCCCCTCAAAGTGCACGATGCGTCGCAGGTGTGCCAGCGACGCGTACCAGCCCACTCCCTGGGACAGGATGCTGGTCATGAAGGCCTGGAAATGGGCGCGAGCCACGGCGGCGCGCCGGGCATCGGACCATTGAGGAAAACACAGGGCGAGGTTGATCAGGGTGACGCGACGCCGTTCGGCCGCGAGGCGGTAGGCCAGGGCTCCCAGAAGGTCCCCCAGGGTGGCCAGTGCGGGCAAGGGCAGCCAGTGCAGCAACCATAGCAAGACAAGGGAGAGGCGCAGCATCATTTCAGGCAGGAATCGCTGTTATAATCCACAGTTCGTTGTTTTTCATGAAAAAGGGCGGGGTTCGCCATGAGTCAATATCTTTTCTCTTCAGAGTCCGTCTCCGAAGGGCATCCGGACAAGGTTGCCGACCAGATTTCCGATGGCGTGCTGGACGCCATTCTAGCGCAGGATCCCAAGGCGCGCGTAGCCTGTGAAACGCTTACCAGTACCGGGCTCATCGTGATCTCCGGCGAAATCACCACGAGCGCCCAGATCAACTACATCGATGTGGCCAGAGATGTGGTGCGGCGCATCGGTTATAACAGTTCGGAGATCGGTTTTGATTATCAGACCTGCGCGGTCCTGACGGCGCTCAACCGCCAAAGTCCCGACATTGCCCAGGGCGTGGATGAAGGGCGCGGACTGGACCTCGACCAGGGTGCTGGAGACCAGGGCCTCATGTTCGGCTACGCCTGCGACGAAACCGATACCCTGATGCCGTTGCCCATCCATCTGGCGCACCGCCTGGTGCAGCGCCAGGCAGAGCTGCGCAAGGATGGGCGTCTGCCGTTTTTGCGTCCCGACGCCAAATCGCAGGTCAGCGTGCGTTATGTGGATGGCGAGGCGGTCGGGATCGATACGGTGGTGCTGTCCACCCAGCATGATCCGGATGTGTCGCATGCGCAATTGTCAGAAGCCGTCATCGAGGAAATCGTCAAGCCAGTGATTCCCGCGGCCCTCCTGGGCGCGCAGACGCGCTACCTCATCAACCCCACCGGGCGCTTCGTGATTGGCGGCCCCATGGGAGACTGCGGCCTCACCGGACGCAAAATCATCGTGGACACCTACGGCGGGGCCGCCCGTCATGGCGGTGGTGCATTCTCCGGCAAGGATCCGTCCAAGGTGGACCGTTCCGCCGCCTATGCCATGCGCCATGTGGCCAAAAACATCGTGGCAGCGGGCCTGGCGCGCCGCTGCGAAGTTCAGGTGGCCTACGCCATCGGCGTGGCGAAGCCCGTCAGCCTGATGATCAACACCTTCGGCACCGGCAAGTTGTCCGACGAGCGTCTGGCCGAACTGGTGCAGCAGCATTTTGATCTGCGTCCCAAGGGAATCATCCAGTCGCTCAACCTGTTGCGCCCCATTTACAGCAAAACCGCCGCCTATGGTCATTTTGGGCGCGAAGAACCCGAGTTCACCTGGGAAGCCCGCGACCGGGTCGAAGCCCTGCGTGCCGCAATTTAAGGAGCCCCGTTCATGAGTGCCGTCCCACAAACCCAGCAAACCCCGGATTACAAGGTTGCCGACATCTCGCTTGCCCGCTGGGGGCGGATGGAGATCGACATCGCCGAGAATGAAATGCCTGGCCTCATGGCCCTGCGTGAAGAGTTCGGCGGCCAGCAGCCCCTCAAGGGGGCGCGCATCGCCGGCTGCCTGCACATGACCATCCAGACTGCGGTGCTGATCGAGACCCTGGTGGCCCTGGGCGCCGAGGTGCGCTGGAGTTCGTGCAATATCTTCTCCACCCAGGATCAGGCGGCAGCGGCCATTGCTGCCGCCGGCATTCCCGTGTTTGCCTGGAAGGGCGAAACCGAGGAAGAGTTCTGGTGGTGCATCGAGAAGACCATATTCGGCCCCGACGGCTGGGTGCCCAACATGATTCTCGACGACGGCGGCGATTTGACGCTCGTGATGCACGACAAGTATCCGGACATGCTGCGCCACATTCACGGCATCTCGGAGGAGACCACCACCGGGGTCCACCGCCTCAACGAAATGATGAAGAAGGGCGAGCTCAAATGCCCGGCATTCAACGTCAACGACTCGGTGACCAAGTCCAAGTTCGACAACCTCTACGGTTGCCGCGAATCGCTGCTGGATGGCATCAAGCGCGCCACGGACGTCATGGTGGCTGGCAAGATTGCGGTGGTGGCCGGTTACGGTGACGTGGGCAAGGGATGTGCGCAGGCGTTTCGTGGCATGGGTGCCACGGTGTGGATTACCGAAATCGACCCCATCTGTGCCTTGCAGGCGGCCATGGAAGGGTATCGCGTGGTGACCATGGAGGAAGTGGCCGCGCTGGGAGACATTTTCGTCACGGCCACCGGCAACGTGGGCGTGATCAAGCACGAACACCTGCGCGTCATGAAGCATGACGCCATCGTCTGCAACATCGGCCACTTCGACTCTGAAATCGACATTGCCGCGCTGCGTCAGTACCGCTGGGAGAACATCAAGCCCCAGGTAGACCATGTGGTGTTTCCCGACGGCAAGCGCATCATCGTCCTGGCCGAGGGACGCCTCGTCAACCTGGGTTGCGCCACGGGCCACCCCAGTTTCGTGATGTCGGCATCCTTCACCAACCAGGTGATGGCGCAGATCGAGTTGTGGGGCAATCAGGGCAAATACCCGATTGGCGTGTATGTCCTGCCCAAACACCTGGACGAAAAGGTGGCGCGCCTGCACCTCAAGAAAATCGGCGCCAAACTGACGGTGCTGACGCCGCAGCAGTCCGAGTATCTCAGCGTCGGTGTCGACGGGCCGTACAAGCCCGATCACTACCGTTACTGAGCGCGGGTCGACCTTGCAAAGCCAGCAGCGTTACCCCAAAGTTTTCAGCTTCGAGTTCTTTCCGCCCAAATCGCCGGAGGGTGCCGAAAAACTGCGCCACACACGGCGTCAGCTGGCGCAACTCAAGCCGGCCTTTTTTTCTGTGACCTACGGCGCAGGGGGCACCACGCGTGAGCGCACGCTCGAGACCGTGCTGGAAATCCAGAGGGACGGCCATCCGGCCGCGCCGCACTTATCCTGCATCGGCTCTACCCGTGAACATCTCGCCGAGGTGCTGAGGCAATACCAGGCCCATGGCATCCGCCACCTCGTGGCGTTACGCGGCGACCTGCCTTCGGGGACCTTTGGCGGCGGCGCCTTTCGCTATGCCAACGAACTGGTCGGGTTCATTCGCGAGCAGACGGGCGACCATTTCTACATCGAGGTGGCGGCTTACCCCGAAGTGCATCCGCAGTCGCGTTCCATGCAGGAAAACATCCAGCACTTCAAGCGCAAGGTGGAAGCGGGCGCCAATGCCGCCATCACCCAGTATTTCTACAATCCGGATGCCTACTTCAGTTTCGTGGATGAGTGCGAGGCGGTGGGACTGGATCTTCCCATCGTGCCCGGCGTGATGCCGATTGCCAATTTTTCCCAGCTGAGTCGTTTTTCGGAGGCCTGCGGTGCCGAGATTCCGCGCTGGATCCGCATGAAAATGCAGGGCTATGGCGATGACACGGCGTCCATCAAGGCGTTTGGTCTGGATGTGGTGACGCAGTTGTGCGACCGGCTGCTCTCGGCGGGAGCCCCCGGCCTGCACTTCTACACCATGAACTCAGCCGGCCTCACCAGTGTGATCTGGGACCGGCTGCATTTGTCCGAGCGCTGATCAGGCCGCTTTGATTTTCTGCTGCGCTGCCTGGGCGTGCTGTTCGGCGTAGGACTGGTGTGCCGCAGCCTCGGCGTAACCCAGCTTGACGGGGTAGCCCAGGTCCATCAGCACGGAGCCCAGTGCGGACAGGCACAGCATGACGTTTTCGGATTTGGCTGAATAGCCCATCAGGCCAAAGCGCCAGATCTTGCCTGCCAGAGGCCCCAGCCCGGCACCGATCTCCAGATTGAACTCTTCCAGCAAGGCTTTGCGCACGCGGGCTTCGTCGACGCCTTCGGGTACCTTGACGGCATTGAGTTGCGGCAGGCGGTATTCTTCCTTCACCAGGTATTCCAGACCCATGGCTTCGAGGCCGGCCTTGAGCGCCAGGTAATGGCGGGTGTGGCGTGCCCAGGAGTTTTCCAGGCCTTCCTCGCGCACCTGCAACAGGGCTTCGTGGAGTGCATACAGCCCA
>JAJZHC010000101.1 GCA_021804705.1 Pseudomonadota bacterium | reverse complement strand
GGATAATCGGCAGCATGGGCAGAAACAGCAACCACCAACAACAGCGATGGCATAATCCAGGCGAATTGTTTCATGGTGACGAGGCTCCAGAAAAAGAAGGGGCGCAGATATGAGGCGATACTAGCAGTGCCGCGCTGCAGTGTACAAGTTTTCAAAATCGTCCACCCGGATCACGCGGTCGCGCAGCTGGTTGCGCCGCTGCAGCAGGGCATGCTCGGTGGGGGTGATGACGCCCGCAGCGAGGGCCGCCTCAGCCATGTCGCGCACGTTGGCGCGCGGGTCGACGCCAAACCGCCCGGCTTTCTGCGCCTCGCGCATGCGCGCCTCCACGCCTTCCGCCTCCAGCGTGGCCGAGAGTGCCCATTCCAGGGCCCCCACGGGCTCTTCGGCGTTGGCGGGCAGATGGCAGCAGGCGGTGAGACGATCGCGGGTGAGTGACGGCGTGATGAGCAGTTGCGCCACCTCGTGGCCCACGTCGTCGGAGGGCACCACATAGGGATAGCCCCAGGGGAACAGCAGGTGGCGCAACAGCCAGGCCACCCAGCGCACGGGATAGTTGGCAAACACGCCCTCGAAGGCCTGTTGCGCCTGATAGATGGCGTCCCACACGGCCCAGTGCAAGAGCGGCAGGTCGGCCTCGGGCCGCCCCTCGTCCTCGAAGCGCTTCAGTGCCGCCGACACCAGCACCATCTGCGAGAGAATGTCGCCCAGGCGCGCCGAGAGTTTTTCGCGGCGCTTCAACCCCCCGCCCAGCACCAGCAGCGAAATGTCGGAGAGAAAGGCAAAGGCCGCCGAATAGCGTGTCAGTTGCTGGT
The DNA here is from genome assembly GCA_021804705.1 of Pseudomonadota bacterium. Lineage (GTDB taxonomy): Bacteria > Pseudomonadota > Gammaproteobacteria > Burkholderiales > Ferrovaceae > JAJZRV01. Next base: position 4,659 of record JAJZHC010000101.1, on the reverse strand, counting down.
AGTAACGGCGCGTCTGCGGCGCCACCTCGGGCACAGGCACGAAATGCGAGCCGGTTAGCCCCATCCACAGGGCGCGCAGGCCGTTCTTCACGGTGTAGGCGATGTGGCCCATGAGCGCCGCGTCAAAAGCCTTGAGCCCCGTCGCAGGGTTGGGATCACGCGCCGCATTCATTTCGCGCAGCAGGAAGGGGTGGCAGCGAATGGCCCCCTGACCAAAGATGATGAGGCTGCGCGTGAGGATGTTGGCGCCCTCCACGGTGATGCCGATGGGAATCTGCTGGTAGGCACGCCCCAGGAAATTGGCGGGCCCGAGGCAAATGCCTTTGCCACCGATCACATCCATGCCATCGTTGACCACGCGGCGCGCGCGTTCCGTGACGTGATACTTGGCGATGGCGGAGAGTACCGCAGGCTTTTGCCCCTGGTCCACGGCGGCGGCGGCAAAGGTGCGCAGCGCATCCATGAGGTAAGTGTAGGCGCCGATGCGCGTCAAGGCTTCTTCCACACCTTCGAAGCGCCCGATGGGCATGCCAAACTGGCTGCGCACGCGGGCGTAGGCACCCACCGCGCGCGCGGTGAGCTGCGCCATGCCGGTGTTGGAGGAGGGCAGCGATATGGAGCGCCCGGCCGCGAGGCTTTCCATCAGCATGCGCCAGCCCTGACCCGCCATGGCGGCACCGCCGATGATGAAGTCCAGCGGCATGAACACCTCCTCACCGCGCGTGGGGCCGTTCATGAACATGGCGTTGAGCGGAAAATGGCGCCGCCCCACGGCCACGCCAGGGTGGTTGTGGGGCACCAGGGCGCAGGTGATGCCCAGATCCTTTGTGGGGCCCAGCAGACCATCGGGGTCATACAGCCGGAAGGCCAGCCCCAGCAGGGTGCACACGGGAGCGAGCGTGATGTAGCGCTTGTCCCAGGTAACGCGCATGCCCAGCACTTCCTGCCCCTGCCACAGGCCGCGGCACACCACCCCGCTGTCGGGAATGGCGGCCGCATCCGAACCCGCCCAGGGACTGGTGAGCGCAAAGGCGGGAATCTCCTCGCCGCGGGCCAGTCGCGGCAGATAATGGTTTTTCTGCGCCTCGGTGCCGTAATGCAGCAGCAACTCACCCGGCCCCAGCGAATTGGGCACCATCACCGTCACGGCCAGTGCCGAACTGCGGGTGGACAGGCGCGTGATGATCTCTGAATGGGCGTAGGCAGAAAAACCCTTGCCACCGTACCGCTTGGGCAGGATGAGGCCGAGAAAACCGTGGCTTTTGAGGTATTTCCAGGTGTCGGGCGAGAGGTCGAAATCCTGCTGGGTCACCTGCCAGTCGTCCACGAGGCGACAGGCCTCGTTGACCTCATGGTCCAGAAACTGCTGCTCTTCGGGGGTGAGGTGCGGGGCGGGCTGGTCGAGCAGGCTTTGCCAGTCGGGGTGGCCGCTGAACAGCTGGCCTTCCCAACCCACGGTGCCCGCCTCGAGCGCCTCGCGTTCGGTGTCCGACATGGGGGGCAGCATCCTGCGGTAAGCTTTAAACAGCGGCGCGGTCAGGATGCCCATGGTCAATACCCTCGTTTTTGCAACGCCAGCAGCCCCAGGGGCGTGACCGGGTTGTCGTGTGTCACGATCCAGTGAAAGCTGGCCAGCCAGTCTGCCAGCACTTCGGCGGGCATGGGCTTGGCCAGCGCATAACCCTGCCCTTCGTCAGCGCCCAGGAGGCTGGCCACCTCCACCAGTTCGGCGCTTTCCAACCCTTCCACGATGACGCGCAGTTTCAGGCTCTTGGCCAGACGCACCAGACCCGAGATGAAATCGATGACGCGTTCCGGATCGCGGGCAATTTCGCGCACCAGGCCCTGGTCAATCTTCACCGTGCCAAAGGGCAGGTTGCGCAGGCGCAACAGCGAGCTATAGCCCGCGCCCAGGTCGTCCATGACAAGGCGCACGCCGAGCGCGGCGAGCGTCTGCAAGGTGGTGCGCGCGGTATCGAGGTCATGAAACTCCTCGTCCTCCAGCACTTCCAGTTCCAGGCGCTGTGGGGCGATGCGGTGGCGACGCAGCGCCTGTTCCACCCATTGCGTGCAGCCCACCTCGATCAGCACGGCGGGCGGCAGGTTGAGTGAGACGATGAGCTCGGGGTGGTGCACCAGGGACAGTGCCAACCGGGACAGCGCCTGATCAAGCCCCAGCTGGAACAGCAGCACCAGCTCGCGCGTGCCAAACCCGGGCAGGAAGGTGACGGGGCTCACGAGCGTGCCATCCTCGGCGCGCAGGCGGGCCAGCGCCTCGATCTTGGCGGGGTTGCCCGTGGTCAGGTCGACGATGGGCTGGTACTCCAGTACCAGACGGTTGTTTTCCAGCAGGGTGCGGTAGGCCCGGCGCTGGTCGGCCGACTGGCTGACGAGATTGGGACGATACAGGCGCTGACGCGCCTGGCTCAACAGGTAGCCCAACGACTGGAAGAACAGCCGGGTTTCGGCAGATTCAAACTGGCCAGGGTGGTGGCCAAAGACGCCCAGCGCCGCCGTGACGCGCCCCTGGGAATCGGTGATGGGCACAAAAATGGCGCTATGGATACCCGACTGCAACGCCATGTCGCGCAAGGCGGCGAGGTGCGGCTCGGTGCCATAACTGACATTGGTTTCGATCTGCTCGCTCTGCCACACGCGCAGGTGCGCTGCCGGCAGGGCCACGCCTTCGGCGTCGGCGAGGTGCGGCACCACGCCCCGGGTTTCGAGGTCGTTGAGGTAACGCTCCAGCACCGCGGTCTTGAATTCGTATACCAGCTTGCCCGAAGGGTCCGGCCGGCTGATGGTGGCGGCCACACAGCCTTGCAGCACGGTGACGGCTTCAAGAAAACCACGGCAGGCATCCACCCAGCTCGTGGCCTGCGACAGCCGCAGCGATTGCTGGGCAAGCCACGACTGGCGCTCCACCAGCAGCAGCTGCAGGGCATGGATCTGGCTTTCCAGTTCCACGCGCAGGCGCAAGGCCATGAGGTCGGCCACCAGCTGTTTTTCTGAAAGGCGCATGCCCTGCAGTTCAAACAGGCGTCGGCGCAACTGGCCCTGGTACGCCTGGATGCCGTCGATGAGCGCGGTGAGCTCGAGGCCTACCAGCGTGTTGATCCGCCCCATGTCTTCGGCAAAGCTGCGGTGTTCTGCCTCCGTCAGTTCGGGGCGCTGCAGCATGAGGATATGGCGCTGCAGCCGCGCCTGCAGCGCTGCGGTTTCATCATCGGCCAGGCGTTCCAGAATGCACGCCATGTCGGGACGGCGCGCCCACTCCGACTGGAATTGCGCGACGAATTCCCTCCCCAGCGGGGCCAAGCTGTCCTGCAGCGGAGCCAGCAGGGCCGCCGCCTCGGCACCGTAAGGCGGCACGCTGTGTGGCAGGGCGGCCGTGGCGATGAGGTTGCCCTCACCCCAGATCTGCCACCAGTTGGGGCGATCATGCTTATGGGCCTTCAACCCGTACATGGCCTCGAAGGCGTGGCGCAACAGCAGGCCGGCGTCGCTGCCATCATTGGGGTAGAAGGTCAGCCCCAGCGACAGCTGCGGGATGACGGGATCACAACCGGAAAGCGGGATGGGTGCGGTCAGACACTCGCGAATGCGCTCCAGCCGGGGAAAGAGATCTTCATAGCGCAGCAGGCCCTCAATCACCAGGACGAATTCATCCCCGCCTGAACGCGCCACGAGATCCGTGTCGCGCAGTGCCGCGCGCAGCCGTTGCGCCACGGCTTTGAGCACCTGGTCGCCTGCAGCCTCGCCGCAACGCTCGTTGATGTCCTTGAAGTCGTCGATGTCGGCCATGCATACCGCCAGCAGGGTCTGGTCCTTGCGCGCCCGTGCCAAGGCACCCGGCAGGTGCTGGTCCAGGGCGAGGCGGTTGGGCAGGCCGGTGAGGGCATCGTGGATGGTGAGGTAGCGGTGCTTGTCCTGCTCGTGGGTGAGGCGGCGCTGCAGGAAAATATGCTCGAGGCCGCGCGAAACGCTGCGCGAGAGTTCTTCCAGGAGGCGCTGCAGTTCGCGGTCGAAAACATATTCCTCGGGGTGGTACACGGTCAGGATGGCCTTGACGGCACCCTGGCGCAGGATGGGCAGGGCGGCACTGGCGCCAAAGCCAAAACGCTCGGCACGCACCCGCCAGGGGGCCAGGTGCGGGGCGTTGGCGAAGGACTGGGTATAGCGCACCTGCCCATCGCGCCAGGCCCGACCCATGCTGCCCTGTCCTTCGGGAACGTCCGGATCGGTGGAAATGAAGAGGTCTTCGAGGTAGCCGGTGTCGCCAGCGGAAGCCAGCACCTTGAAGCGCCGGTCGGCATCGGGCACCGCGATGAACGCTAGCTGCAACCCGCCGTACCGCACCGCAATCTCGCAGATGGCCCGGAACAGTTCATGGGCCTCCGTGGCGCCAGCGATGACTTGGTTGACCTGGGCCAGCATGGCGTTGAACTGCAGCGCGCGGGTGAGTGATTCATGTTGGCTCTGCGCGCGCGATTGCATCTGGGCATAGCGCAACACGGTACCCGTCATGGCCGCACAGAATTCCAGCAGCTCCAGCGCGTCGGCGTCTGGCGAACCGGGGCTCTGTCCGGTGAGGGCAAAGGTGCCGGCAACGCGCTCGTCCAGCCATACCGGATAAGACCAGCAGGATTGCAGGTTCCA
>JAJZHC010000100.1 GCA_021804705.1 Pseudomonadota bacterium | reverse complement strand
CAAGAACAGCGGCCGTAACCGTTACAGTTTCTTCACCCATTCGCTGCAGGAAAGGGCCCAGTCCCGGCTGAAGCTGCTCAATGATTTGCGCCGGGCGCTCAAGAAAAACCAGCTCGTCATGCATTTTCAACCCGTCGTGGATCTGGCCACAGGGCGCATCAACAAGGCCGAGTCCCTGATGCGCTGGGAGCACCCGGAACGCGGCATGATCAGTCCGGCCGAGTTCATTCCCCTGGCCGAAGAAACCGGCCTGATCCTGGAGATTGGGGACTGGGCTTTCAGGGAGGCCTCGCGCTGGGCGAGCCGCTGGGAGAACAGGTGTCCAGGATTCAAGGTCAGCGTCAACATGTCCCCGGTTCAGTTCCGCGACAAGGTCAGCGGGTTGGGCGCTTGGCTTGATTACATGCGCTCGTTGAACCTGTCCGGAAAAAACATCGTCATCGAAATCACCGAGAGCCTGCTGCTGGACGCCGATTCCTCGGTCAATCTGCAGCTCAATGGGTTTCGCGATGCCGAGATCGAGGTGGCCATCGACGATTTTGGTACGGGTTACTCCTCGTTATCCTACATCAACCGTTTTCCCATCGATTATCTCAAGATCGACCAGTCCTTCGTGCAAGACCTGGTGTCGGGTTCGCAACATCATGCCCTGTCCAAGGCCATTATCGTGATGGGGCACGAGCTGGGGCTCAAGGTGATTGCTGAAGGCATCGAAACGGACAGCCAGCGCGATCTGCTGCGGCGTGCCGGCTGCGATTTTGGTCAGGGTTATCTCTTCGCCCATCCCGTTTCTCCTGTGACATTCGAAAGCAGGGTGTTCGGGTAGGGGGCTGCCACTAGCGGCTTCCTGTCATGAATTTGTCAATTTTCAGGGTTAGGGTGGGGCGGGCTTTTAATAGTCCCGCGCAGAAGGAGGTTTTTCAGGATGTGGCATTTGGAACTGGATGATTATGACCTGGTCAGGGAAATCATCAACACCGAACAGCTGACGGCCTTGTATCAGCCCATTGTCGATCTCCATAGCGCTGAAATCTTTGGCTATGAAGGGCTGATCCGTGGTCCCTCCGACAGCCCCCTGCATTCGCCCATCAGTCTGCTCAAGGCGGCCACCGAGTGTGGCCTGCAATATGAGACCGAGCGTCTCTGCCATAAGGTGCTCATGGCGTCTTTCCAGCAGATGCGCCTGCCTGGCCGTTTGTTTCTCAACATCAGTCCCGACACCCTGGTGCGGCACAGCCTCACGGCACGCGCCGGGGGCATGGGGCTGTATCAGGGGGATATTGCCGCCTCGAAGATCGTGATCGAGCTGACCGAAGGTGAGCGGATCGTCGATTACGGTCTTGAAAAGCTGAGTCAGGCTGTTGCGCAATGTTGCAGTGAAGGGTTTTCAGTGGCCATCGATGATCTGGGCGAGGGGTTTTCCAGTCTTCGTCTGTGGTCTGAATTGAGGCCTGCCTTCGTCAAGATTGACCGGCATTTCGTGCAGAACATCGAGAACGATCCCGTCAAGGCGCAGTTCGTTCGCTCCATTCAGGAAATTGCCCGACGCGCGAAGTGTGAAGTCATTGCCGAAGGCATCGAGACGCATGCCGAACTCATGTTGATCAAAAGCCTGGGCGTGCCGTATGGACAGGGCTACTTTTTTGCGCGACCCCATGCCAACCCGGGGCTCATGGTTTCGGACAATGTGGCGCGCACCATCAAAAGCGTCACCGCCTCGCCCATGCATGGGGAGACGACATGGGGCAGGGATTCCATCGTGGCGCGTGATGTGATTCACCGAATCATGCCAGCCACGACGTTGCAGACCAACGATGAGGTGTTTCACCTTTTTGAGGAAAATCCGCAAATCGAGTCCATTCCGGTAGTCAGGGAAGATGAAGTGCCCGTGGGCCTGATCACACGCTCTGCACTGTTTGGCAGTTTTGCCCAAAAATATCATCATGAACTGTTCGGTAAAAAATCCTGTACCCAGTACATGGACCCCAAACCTCTGCTGGTAGACAAAGCGGCTACGGTGCAGGAGATCAGCAAGCTGCTGGGGAGTGCAGAGCGACGCCATCTGGTGCAGGGCTTCATCGTCACCGACAATGGACGCTATTACGGCGTGGCCCATGGACAGGATCTGATTCGGGTGATTACCGAGATGCAGATCCAGGCGGCAAAATACGCCAACCCGCTGACCCAGTTGCCAGGCAACGTGCCCATTCACGAACATGTGGACGGCCTGTTGCGCAGCAAGGCTTCGTTCTGTGCGTGCTACTGTGATCTGGACCATTTCAAGCCGTACAATGATGTCTATGGCTTCAGTGCAGGAGATGCCGTCATCCAGCTGACGGCCAACATCCTTGCCAGCGTGTGCGATCGTGACCTGGATTTTCTGGGTCATATCGGCGGCGATGATTTCATCATCCTGTTCCGAAGCCAGGACTGGGAGGAACGTTGCCAGAAAGCACTGGAAGAATTTTCCCGTACCGTCCGTGCCTACTTCAGCCAGGAAGATCTGGACCGCGGGGGCTACTTCACCGAAAATCGTCAAATGAAAAAAGAGTTCCACGAGATCACGTCACTTTCCATTGGCGCAGTGGTGGTTCCACCCGGGTTGTTCACCTCGTACATGGAGGTATCCCGCGTGGCTTCCGGGGCCAAAAAACAGGCCAAGCTCTTGCCCGGCAACTCGCTGTTCACCAATCGTCGTTATGAAAGCTGAATGCCTGCTCGGCGTCGTGCTCTTTTTTTGCTGTGTCGGCGCCCAGGCCGTGGACCTGGTGGTATCTGCCGCAGCCAGCCTGGCCGCGCCACTGAACGAGGCGAGGCCGGTATTTGAGCAAGGGCATCCTGGTACGCACCTGTTCTACAACTTTGCAGCTTCCGGCATGCTGGCGCGCCAGATTGAAGGTGGAGCGCCCGCAGACGTCTTCATCAGCGCTGCACCCCAGCCCATGGACCAGTTACAGGCGCACCAGCTGGTTTTGGAGGGGACCCGCGTGGTGCTGCTGTCCAACGAACTGGTGCTGGTGGTGCCGAGGCATGATCCGGGGCGCATCAAGGGGTTTTCAGATCTTTCTGGCGCCGGGCGGGTGGCCATTGGTGATCCGGGCTTCGTGCCAGCGGGCCAATATGCCATGGAGGTGTTGCGCCACCTGGGATTATGGGACTCCGTCCGGCCCAAACTGGTTTATGGGCAGGATGTGCGCCAGGTCCTCGACTACGTGGCGCGTGGCGAGGTGGATGCGGGCATCGTATTTTCCACGGATGCGGCGCTATTGCCCGGGAAGGTGGTGCGCGTGGCGCTTGCCCCGGCGGGCTCCCATCAAGTGGTACGCTACCCGGCAGCCGTCATGGCGCACAGCAAAAACCCCGAACAGGCCCGGGCATTCCTTGATTTCCTGACACGTCCGGAGGCTCGGGCACTTTTCGAGAAACATGGCTTCGATTGGGCGCTAAAATAGCGTTTGTCGACCAGAGGAGTGCTTCAGTGAAAATCAGCGGACAGAACAAACTGGCTGGGGAAGTTATTGCCATCAAAAAAGGCGATGTGGAGTGCCAGGTCACCATGAAGTCGGGCGAGCACCGGATCGTGTCCATCATCACACGCGACAGCGCCGAAGAGATGGCGCTGGAGGTGGGTGACCAGGTGGTGGCCCTCATCAAGTCCACCGAAGTCATGATCATGAAGTAATGGAAACCATCCTGACGGCCGCAAAGCTCTCGCTGTGGGTGTCGCTCAGCGCCACGCTGCTGATCGCGCTGGTGGGCATCGTCCTGGCCTATTTTCTGGCGCGCCACAATTTTCGTGGCAAGCACCTGCTCGATGTACTGATCTCCATCCCGCTGGTATTGCCTCCCACCGTGGTGGGCTACGCCCTGGTGCTGCTCCTGGGGCGCGAGGGCTGGATTGGCGCGCCGTTGTACCGGCTGACCGGCTGGTCTTTCGTCTTCACCTGGCAGGGGGCAGCCCTGGCAGCATTCGTGGTGGCATTGCCCCTCATGGTGCGCGTGTCGCGCGCGGCCATCGAGGCGGTGGATCAGGACCTGATCCATGCCAGTACCGTGCTTGGAAAGTCCGAATGGGAAACGGTGATCAAGGTGGTATTGCCGCTCGCCAGGGGCGGCATCATGGCTGGAATTCTGCTGGCCTTTGCGCGGGCTTTGGGCGAGTTTGGCGCCACCCTGATGATTGCCGGCAACATTCCCGGCAAGACCAGCACCCTGCCGCTCTCCATTTACTCGGCGTTTCAGAGTGGCGACGATGCGCTGGCGCAGACGCTGGCCATCCTGCTCACGATCATCTCCGGAACCGTCATCTACCTTGCGGGAAAATGGACCTCGAGCCGATGGATATAGCGCTTTCCGTTTGCTTCAGGAAGGCCTTCGCCAGCGGCTTTTCCATGGATGTGTCCTGGCAGGCCGGGCGTGAAATCGTGGTGTTGTTTGGCCCCTCCGGCGCTGGCAAGTCGCTGACTTTCCAGACCATCGCTGGACTGGTGAAGCCCGATGAAGGGCATATCCAGCTGGGGGACAGGGTTTTCCACGATACGCGCGCAGGCATCGACTTGCCGCCCCAGTCGCGTGAAATCGGCTACCTGTTTCAGCACCATGCGTTGTTTCCGCACATGACGACCCGTGAAAATGTGCTGTATGGGCATCTCCAGCCGCGCAGCAGTGAGGCGGCAGCAGCGTGTGCGGCGATGCTGGCGCGCTTTCATCTGGAGGGGCTGGAGCAGCGCCATCCCGGCGCGCTCTCGGGCGGTCAGCGCCAACGGGTGGCCCTGGCGCGCGCCCTGATGCGCAAACCCAGGGTGTTGTTGCTGGATGAGCCCCTGTCGGCAGTGGATCTGGCGGTCCGGCGCAGCATTCGCAACGAACTGAAAGCCCTGCAGCGTACATTGGGCATCCCCATGGTGATCATCACGCATGATCTGGGCGAGGCGCTGGCACTGGCCGACCGCCTGGTCATTTATGATCATGGACGCGTGCTTCAGGCCGGCACACCTGAGGCAGTCCTGCAGAATCCGCAAAATGAGCTCATCACGGCATGGGCAGGCCACGCACCGCTGCAGGGCGAGCGGATTTTTTCGTTTTAACGGACCATGGGGCACGCGTGAAAAAGGTTTCCGGGCTGAAGGGCAGACTGCTGCTGGAAAAGGACGGCGCCTCATTTCTGGGGGGGCGGCGGGTAGACCTGCTCGAGGCCATCGCCGAAACCGGGTCGATTTCGGCAGCCGCGCGCACCGTGGGCATGAGCTACAAGGGCGCCTGGGATGCCGTAGACGCCATCAACAACCAGTCCGAGCAACCGCTGGTGATCTGCTCCGTAGGGGGCAAAGACGGAGGCGGAACCCGTCTTACCGAACAGGGGCAGCAGATCATTCGCCTGTTCCGGGCAGGTGAAGCCGAGTATCAGCGCATTCTGGATGCGTTGATGAAAGGCGTGGATCACTTCGATGCCTTTCAGCACTTGCTGCGACGCTTTTCCATGCGCACCAGTGCGCGCAACCAGTTTGTCGGCAAAATCAC
>JAJZHC010000099.1 GCA_021804705.1 Pseudomonadota bacterium | reverse complement strand
GGGATTTTCGAGGGGTTTCCGGTACTGGACCTGGATTATGACGAGGATTCCTGCTGCGATACGGACATGAACGTGGTGATGACGGCTGATGGGCACTTTGTCGAGATTCAGGGCACTGCTGAGGGCGCCCCTTTCCGCCGTACCGAGGTGGACATGTTGCTGGATCTGGCGACGGCTGGATGCAGGGAGCTTTTTGTCCTGCAACGACGGGCCCTGGAATCGACTGTCAAAGTAGCATGATGAAACGCCTGGTCCTGGCCAGCCGGAATGCAGGCAAGCTTCGAGAGTTGCAGGCGCTCTTGCAGCCCTTGGGGTGGGAGGTGATCCCCCAGGACGATCTTGACATTGCAGAAGCGCCCGAACCGCATCCCACCTTTGTTGAGAACGCACTCTCCAAGGCCAGGAATGCTGCGTTTCATAGCGGGCTGCCCGCGCTGTCGGACGATTCCGGTCTTTGTGTGGATGCGTTGGGAGGGGCGCCAGGGGTCATTTCAGCGCATTATGCCGGCGAACCCAGATCCGACCTGCGCAATAACGAAAAGCTGGTGCATGAGCTGCAGGGCGTCAAGGACCGGCGAGCCCATTACTACTGTGTGCTGGTACTGGTGCGTTCTGCACAGGATCCCGAGCCCCTGATTGCCGAGGGGCGCTGGGAGGGAGAGGTCGTCCTGTCTCCCCGGGGGCAGGAAGGGTTCGGCTACGATCCCTACTTCTACCTGCCGCAACAAGGCTGTACGGCCGCGGAGCTGACGGTGACGGACAAAAACCGGATCAGCCACAGGGCCCAGGCCCTGGCCCGGCTTCTGCACCGGTTGCGTGACATCACCCCGAGTTGACGCAACGCCGTCATGCAGATCATGAATGGTGCGTCGATGCACATTGCAACGCCTCCTCCGTTATCGCTTTATGTGCACCTGCCCTGGTGCATACAAAAATGTCCGTACTGCGATTTCAATTCGCATGAACTGCGCGGCGACTTGCCGGAATCCCGTTATATCCAGGCGCTGAGGGCCGATCTCGAATCGGCGCTGCCCTGGGTATGGGGCCGCCGGATTCGCTCTGTCTTTTTTGGTGGCGGTACACCCAGCCTGCTCTCGGAACGCGGCATGGAGGAATGCCTGAACACCATCCGAACGTTGCTGCCGCTTTCCCCAGACGCCGAGATTACGCTCGAAGCCAACCCGGGTACTTTCGAGGGTGCGCGATTCGGGGCGTATCGGCGCGCCGGGATCAATCGCCTGTCGATTGGCATTCAGAGCTTTCACGATCCTCATCTCAAGGCCCTGGGACGCATCCATGATGCCGATGCTGCGCGTCGCGCCGTGGATATTGCCGCACACCATTTTGACAACTTCAATCTTGACCTGATGTACGGATTGCCGGACCAGACGCTGGACCAGGCATTGGCAGACATTGATGTGGCACTGGCTTGCCAGCCCACCCATTTGTCCTGTTACCAGCTGACGCTCGAGCCCAACACCCCCTTTCATCACCACCCCCCCCCATTGCCCGGACATGATCTGGTGGCCCAGATGGGGGAGGTCATTGGCAGGCGCCTGGGCGATGAGGGGTTTGACCACTATGAAACTTCCGCTTTTGCAAAACCGGGGTTTCGTTGTGCGCATAACCTCAACTACTGGACTTTTGGCGACTATCTCGGAATCGGGGCGGGTGCCCATAGCAAGCTGTCCTTTCAGGACAAGATCGTGCGCCAGATGCGACACAAGCATCCCGAGGCCTACATGAAGGCCGTGGCTCAGGGCAACGCCGTTCAGGAGACCCAGGAAGTGGACATTGAAGCGGCGCCATTCGAGTTCATGATGAACGCCCTGCGCCTGTGCGAGGGGGTGCCCGCCGACCTGTACACGGCACGCACCGGATTGCCGCTGTTACCCATCATCCCCACCCTGGATCAGGTGGAGTCCCTGGGGCTGATTACCCGGGACTGGCAGCGTATTCGTCCTACCCTGCGCGGGCAGCTGTTCCTGAACGAATTGCTGCAATATTTTTTACCGGAGGCGCCATGAACGAGCTGGAATTCCACCTCAAGAAAACGTCCCTGGGCTGGGTGCCCGCGGTGACGAGTGACAAGGGTTTGTGCTGGGCCTCCCTCGCGCCAGACCGGGAGCAGGCCCTGTTTCTGACAAACGGCCAGTATCCGGAACTGTCATTGCACGTTGCCAGAAAGGTTTCGGGGCGGGTGTCGGCGCGCGAGGACTGGGTCCATGCGCTGGCGGGCGCCGTCGATCAGCCCGGCAAGCGCTGGCAGGCGCCGCTGGATTTGCAGGGGACCCCTTTTCAGCAGGCGGTCTGGAAAGCGCTGCAGGGTATCCCGGCTGGTTCGGTTTGGACCTACGGACAGCTGGCGCAGCATCTGGGTCGACCGCGGGCAGCGCGCGCAGTGGGTAGCGCTTGTGGTGCCAATCCGGTCCCTTTTCTGGTGCCCTGTCACCGCGTGGTTGCCAGTAACGGTGGACTGGGGGGCTTTGGTCTGGGACTTGCCGTCAAACGCGTTTTACTGGAACGCGAGGGGGTCCGGTATTAAATCCTGCTGAAGATGACATCCCATACGCCGTGTCCCAGCCGCAGGCCCCGTTGTTCAAACTTGGTCAGGGGCCGGTATGATGGACGCTCGGCATAGCCGATGGCCGTATTCTTGAGTTGTGGTTCTGCGCTGAGTACCGCCAGCATCTGCTGTGCATAATCTTCCCAGTCGGTGGCCAAATGCAGCAGGCCGCCACGTTTGAGGCGACTTGCCAGCAACTGGACGAACGCCGGCTGGATCAGGCGACGCTTGTGGTGCCTGGCCTTGGGCCAGGGATCGGGAAAAAAGATGTGAATGCCCTCCAGCGACTCGGGCAGCAGCATGTCGCGAACCACTTCCACGGCGTCATGACGCATGACCCGGATGTTGGTGACGCCGCTTTCCCCGATGCGTTTGAGCAGGCTGCCGATGCCCGGCGTATGCACGTCGATGGCCAGAAAATCCTTTTCTGGCATGTGCTGGGCGATGGCCACGGTGGTTTCCCCCATGCCAAAACCAATTTCCAGAATCAGGGGTGCTTTTCGCCCAAACAACGGCACGGCATCCTGGATGCCGGGAGGGGCAGGCACGAAGGGCACGCCCCAGCGCGGCCAGAGCTGATCCACGGCGCGCTGCTGCGCTGCCGACACCCGGCCCTGTCGCAGGACAAAACTGCGAATGGGTCTTTGATCGGGATTCAACGAATCATTCCACTCGTGGGAGAACTGGGGGAGGCCTGATAGGTTTTTTTGGGCATGCGGCCAGCAAGAAATGCTTCGCGTCCTGCTTCGACGCCCTTTTTCATGGCGGAGGCCATCAATATGGGGTCTTTCGCCAGGGCGATGGCGGTGTTCATCAGGACGCCAGCACAGCCCAGCTCCATGGCGATGGCAGCATCGGAGGCGGTGCCAACACCAGCATCCACAATGACCGGAACCCTGGCGTTGTCGATGATGATGCCAAGGTTCCATGGGTTGAGGATGCCCATGCCCGAGCCAATCAGGGAGGCGAGCGGCATGATCGCCACGCATCCCAGTTCTTCCAGGCGCTTGGCCATGATGGGGTCGTCGCTGCAATACACCATGACCTGAAACCCGTCGCGAATCAGGGTTTCTGCTGCGGCAAGGGTCTCCACCATGTTGGGAAAGAGGGTGTGCGGGTCTCCCAGGACTTCCAGTTTGACGAGGCTATGACCGTCCAGCAGTTCACGCGCAAGGCGCAGGGTGCGTACCGCATCCTGCGCGGTGTAACACCCGGCCGTGTTGGGAAGCAGGGTGTAACGGGAAGGCGGGATGACATCCAGCAAATTCGGTTCGTTCGGGTTTTGCCCGATGTTGGTGCGGCGAATCGCGACCGTGACGATTTCAGCGCCACTGGCCTCGATGGCTTTTTGGGTTTGTTCAAAGTCGGCGTACTTGCCCGTCCCAACCAGCAAGCGTGAACGGACCGGTTTTCCGGCGATGAGCAAAGAATCAGGGTTCATGGTGAAAAGTCTTCAATAATCAGCCGCCGCCGACGGCGACCACGATTTCGAGGTGATCACCCGTATTCAGAAGGGTTTCATCAAAGCGGCTTCTGGGAACGATCTCACCATTTCTTTCCACGGCAATGCGACGCTGCGTCAGCGCTAGTTGAGAAACCAGCTGGGTCACCGTGGGGGCAGTTTCAAAGCTGCGATCCTGACCGTTAATGGTAAGCTGTATCACGGGTGTCGAGTATCCTTCAATGCCCCCATTCTACCATGAGCGCAGGGCCTCTCATTGAGGCCCCTTTCAAAAATGGCGTAGAATAGCCGCTTTCTGCGGGTGTAGCTCAATGGCAGAGCAGAAGCTTCCCAAGCTTAAGACGAGGGTTCGATTCCCTTCACCCGCTCCAGCAAGTTTCAGGTGCGGCATTGCCTGAGTTCTCGGCGCTGGTGGTTGCATGGCAACGGCAACATGGGCGCCACGACCTGCCCTGGCAGCGAACCCGCGACCCCTACCGGATTTGGGTGTCGGAGATCATGCTCCAACAAACCCAGGTGGCCACGGTGATCCCCTATTACCAGCGCTTCATGGCGCGTTTTCCTGATGTGTTGACCCTGGCCTCTGCCGAGGAGGACGAGGTACTGTCTCATTGGTCCGGGCTGGGGTACTACGCCAGGGCGCGCAACCTGCACCATGCCGCACGGCTGGTGGCAAGCCATCCTGATGCCGGCTTTCCCCGGGACGTCGCAGGGTTGATGGCACTGCCGGGAGTGGGGCGGTCTACGGCCGCAGCCATTGCCGCGTTTGCCTATGGGCATAGTCAGGCCATTCTGGATGGCAATGTGCGGCGCGTGCTGATGCGCGTTTTTGCCGTACCGGGCCATCCGGGCAACGCGTTGGTGCAGAAGGTGTTGTGGTCGCTTGCGGAAAGCCTCGTCCCCGCGCGCCATATCGAAGCGTATACCCAGGGACTGATGGATATCGGGGCCACTCTCTGTACGCAGCGCCAGCCCCGCTGCGGCAATTGCCCCCTGGGCTCGCGTTGCCAGGCCTACCAGACGGGAACCGTGTCACGCTATCCCGCTCCAAAACCTGCGCGTCTCGTTCCAGAGCGTGCCACCCGCATGCTGCTGATCCGGCGGGGCGAACATCTGCTCCTGGAGAAGCGGCCGCGTGGCGGCATCTGGGGCGGATTATGGAGCTTTCCCGAAGCCTCACTGGAAGACGATCCCGTGGCGAGCCTGAAAGCGCGCTGGGGCCTGGAAGCGCTTTCACGGTTCACGCTACCGCCGTTGCGACATGCCTTCACCCATTATCGACTGCACATACACCCGCTTCTGCTCTCCGTGGGCCGAGATCAGGGCCCTGCTGACGGTGCCGGGTTGTTGTGGCTCGATCGCGCGGATGTGGAGCATGCCGCGGTGCCAACGCCGGTACGAAAAGTGTTGAAGCTACTCGACCAGTTCGCGGTGGATGACGCGCACGGCGTGGGTGGGCTGAAGTGAGCGGGCCAGGGATTCAGCCAGGTAGACCGAGC
>JAJZHC010000098.1 GCA_021804705.1 Pseudomonadota bacterium | reverse complement strand
CATCGGAGCGGCCAAGCAGACGGTGCTGACCCTGCCTTTCGTGGGCACACTCACCGTGGGCGCGGGCGTGCTGTTCTTTCCCGTCACCTATTTTTTTGGAGATGTGCTGACCGAGGTGTACGGTTACGCGCGCGACCGGCGCGTGGTCTGGGCCGGGTTTGCGGCACTGCTGTTTGCCTCCTTCATGGCCTGGGTGGTGGTGAGCCTGCCACCTGCCCATAATGCCTTCATGGCGCAGTTTCAGGGTCAGCTGGAAGGCGTGTTCGGCAATGCCTGGCGCATTGCCATCGCCTCCATGCTGGCCTACTGGTGCGGCAGTTTTGCCAACAGCTACGTGATGGCCAAAATGAAAGTGATGACCGCAGGACGCTGGCTGTGGCTGCGTGCCATCGGTTCCACCGCCGTGGGCGAGGCGCTGGATTCCCTGCTGTTTTACGGGTGCGCTTTCTACGGCGTGTGGGCCTTGCAGGACCTCATTGAGGTGGCCGTCCTGGAATATTTTCTCAAGACCTTCTGGGAAGTGCTGGCGACACCGCTGACCTACTGGATGGTGCGTGCGCTCAAGCGCATCGAGCATGAAGACCATTACGACCGGCACACGCGCTTCACGCCGTTTTCACTGGATGTTTGAGTTTCGGGGAGGATGCACATGAGCAAACGCAGCGGGGAACGATGTTACGACGATACCGAAGTGGCCGCTCGCCTCGAGCGCGAGCTGCCGCACTGGCGCCTTGCGGCTGGCACGATTCAGCGCACGTATCGCACCCAGGGGTGGAAGGGTACCCTGATGGTGGTGAATGCGCTGGGCCACCTCGCCGAGGCCGCCTGGCATCACCCCGACCTGGAGGTGCGTTACGACACGGTGGTGGTCAGTCTCTGCAACCACGCGGCGGGCGGCATCACCGACAAGGATTTTGAGCTGGCGCAAAAAATGGACGGGTTCATCCTGTGGCAACCCGGGCGCGAATCAGGAGCGCTGGAGGGCACACCGCAGGACGCGCAGCACCGCTATATCCGCTACGACGAATGACGCTTCAGGGGCGCAATCTTGCCCGAACTGCCTGAAGTAGAGGTCACCCGCCTTGGCATTGCGCCCTTTCTGGTAGGGCAGGTCGTCACGGCGGTGGTGGTGCGCCATCCCCGCCTGCGCTGGCCCATTCCGCAGGGGCTGGCCCGCGTATTGCCGGGTCAGGCCATCACGGCCGTGCGCCGGCGCGCAAAATATCTCCTGCTCGACATGCCTGCGGGCACCCTGGTCCTGCATCTGGGCATGTCGGGGTCGCTGCGCGTCCTCACCGGGTCCACGCCGCCGGGCACGCACGACCACTTCGATTTGTGCTGCACGGGGGGTGTGCTACGCCTCAACGACCCGCGCCGCTTTGGTGCCGTGCTGTGGCAACCGGCGGGAGGAGCGCTTTCCAGCCAGCCGGGGTTGCTGGAGCGCCTGGGGCAGGAACCCCTCGATCCGGCGTTCTCTGGAGCGCTCTTATGGCAGCGTACCCGTGGGCGTTCACAGGCTATCAAGCAGGTATTGCTCAACGGGCAGATCGTGGTGGGGGTGGGCAACATCTATGCTTCAGAAAGCCTGTTTCGCGCCGGCATCCATCCGCGGCGCGCCGCAGGCAGGATTGGCGCGGCGCGCTACGAGCGTCTCGCCCAAAGCATTCGGGAGGTATTGCAGGAAGCCATCGCACAGGGCGGCAGCACCCTGCGCGATTTCGTGGACAGCAGCGGATCGCCGGGCTATTTTCAGCAGGCCCATCAGGTCTACGGGCGCACTGGGGCACCTTGCGTGCGTTGTGGCACGCCTATCCGCCAGATTACCCAGGGGCAGCGTTCCACCTGGTTTTGCCCGCACTGCCAGCGTTAGCGGCTAAGACGCCTCGCGGATGCGCGCCAGGGTTTGCGGGTAAGCGGTGGCGAGCGCCTCGTTGCTGTTTACCGAAAGCGCCAGGTCGTGGATCATGCCGTCATCCAGCCCATACACCCAGCCGTGTACTGTGAGGTCCTGACCGCGGGTCCACGCGTCCTGCACCACCGTGGTGTGGCAAACGTTCTGTACCTGCTCGATGACGTTGAGTTCGCACAGGCGGTCGTGACGGTCGCCGGGGTCGAAGCTGTCCATCAACTGTTCGTGCTTTTCATGCACGTCGCGCACGTGGCGCAACCAGTTGTCGGCAATCCCCACGCGCAACCGGTTGAGCGCGGCATGCACCCCGGAACACCCATAGTGGCCCACCACCATGATGTGGCGGATTTTGAGCATGTCTACGGCAAACTGGACGACCGAAAGCAGGTTGAGGTCGGTATGCACCACCACATTGGCCACATTGCGATGCACAAAGACTTCGCCGGGGGCAAGGCCCGTGATCTGGTTGGCTGGCACACGTGAATCCGAGCAGCCAATCCAGAGGTACTCGGGGGCCTGCTGCCGGGCCAGGTTTTTGAAAAAGTCGGGATCTTCGGCCAGCACGGTGCGGACCCAGGCGCGATTGTTCTGAAACAGGTGATGGAGTGGGTTCATCATCCGATTATAACGGCAGTTCGTGCCATTTAAAAAATTCACGAAAGCACGCTCCTGCGCACGGTTATTTGAGAGAATGGTGCATCGGCAAGCTCTGGACCTGAATGCAGGCATGAAACTGGAACGGAAATTTCTGCTGCTCGTCACCGGCATCTTCATCTTTTCGTCGCTGATCGGCTGGTTTGTGTTCAAGAACATGATCGACGAAATCAACCGGGACTGGAGCCGGCAATTCGTCGAGCGTCAGATCCTGTTCGACCGGTTCCGCACTTTCACGCCCCTTATGAAGGAAGTGGCGCTGGCCAAAAAACTGGCTGCCGAGCCGGCACTGATTCAAATGGCCCTCCACGAAAACGATCCACTGGCCCGTCGCAACGGTCTTGCGGTTCTGGAAAAATACCGCATCCGTTTTTCCGGCCATACTTACTTCGCGGCCTTTGCCCGCTCCGGACACTATTTTTTCAACAATGCCGCAGGCGAATACAGCGGCGACGAGCTGCGCTACACCCTGTCCCGGGACCATCCCGCGGACGGGTGGTTTTACGCGACGATGACCCAGGGCCAGGATTTTCAGATCAACATCGCGCAGGACCAGCACCTCAACGAAACCCGGGTATGGGTCAACGCCCTGTTGCGTAGCGGCAAAGCGGTGGTGGGTATCGTCGGTACCGGCATGAAGCTCTCGGCGTTTCTTTCCGAAACCGTCAACCTTACGCAATCGGGCATCCACAACTTTTTCATTGATGACGACCTCTCCATCAAGCTGTCGAGCGACACCCACCTCATCGACTATGCCAGCATCGCCAAAAAACCGGACCAGCGCATCACCATGGACGCGTTGCTGAAACCTGCCGACATCAAAAATTTGCGACAAACCCTGTTGCAGATCAGGGAAGGAAACAGCAATGATGTGGCCAACCTCTGGGTGCAGTTCGATGGCCGCACATTTTTGCTGGGGGTGGCGCGACTGCCGGGCATCGGCTGGTACGACCTTACGCTGGTGGACCAGAAGAAACTCGGTTTGATCAAGGGGTTTACCTATGTCCCCTATGCAATCGGAGCGCTCTTTCTCATGGTGCTTCTGGTGCTGGGGTTTGCCCTGCATCAGTGGATCCTGCAGCCCATCATGTCCCTCAAGAAAGCTTCGGATGCCATCCAGGCGGGACACTTCGAGGTCATGCCCCCGCTTGTGGGCGAAGGGGAGGTGGGCGACCTGTCGCGTTCCTTCCGGCACATGGTGACCTTTGTGAGAAACACCCATCGCGAACTGGAAGAGCGGGTGAAAGAGCGCACCGAGGCGCTGCACCGTTTGACGGAAATCGATGTGCTGACGGGTCTGCTCAACCGGCGCGGCCTCATGGATCGTTTCGACAACGAACTGGCGCGCCTGTCGCGCAATAGTGGATCGTTGGGCTTGCTGCTGCTGGATCTCGACCACTTCAAGGAAGTCAACGATACCTATGGGCATGCAGCCGGAGACCTGGCGCTCGTGGAGAGTGCCCGTGTGATCGAGCGCCACAACCGTCCCTACGATTACGCCGGGCGTTATGGCGGCGAAGAGTTTCTGGTGATCCTGCCCGGCTGCAACAGTGCGGACCTGACGGCCATCGCCGAGCGCATCCGCATCGCCATCGCAGCACTCCAGCTGGAATATGAAGGGCGCACCTTTTCCTTCACGACCAGCATCGGCATGTATCATGTGCAGCAACCCGAGCCCCGCGATACCATGCTGAGCAAAACCGACAAGGCCCTGTACCTCGCCAAGGTGGCCGGCAGAAATTGCGTACGCCTGTACGAGGAAAATCCGGCATGATCAAACTGGGTCGTGGGCCATGGCGCAGCCTGCGCTGGCGCATTCGACTCACCCTGTGGTTTTTTGCGGCCCTGACGGGGTTGCTGGTGGCCGCTTTTGCCAAGATGGCGGACTGGGCCCTCCAGGTGTTCTTTGCGCTGGAAAACTACGGGACCTGGGTGCCCTTCATGCTGGCGCCAGCCGTGGGCATGGCGACCGTCTGGGCCACGCAGAAATATTTTCCAGGCATCCAGGGCAGCGGCATTCCTCAGGTCATTGCCGCCACGCGGCTGGCTTCCCAGGGCCGGCCGGTGGGGCATCTTGTCTCGCTGAGGATTGCCTTGGGCAAGATCCTGCTGGGGGCCTTTGCGCTCATCGGCGGATTTTCAGCAGGGCGTGAAGGCCCTTCCGTCCAGGTGGCCGCCTCGGTCCTGTCTGCTGCCCATCGGTTTCTGCCCCTCTCGCGCGCCATCCGCATGCGCGACCTGATCCTGGCCGGGGGGGCGGCCGGGGTTTCGGCGGCTTTCAACACGCCGCTGGCGGGCATCGTCTTTGCCGTGGAAGAGCTGGGGCGGCGCCTGGAAGCCCGTACCAGCGGCATCCTGGTCAGCAGCATCATCCTCTCCGGCCTGCTTTCCATGGCCCTGCTTGGCAACTACAACTATTTCGGGCGCATCCGCATCGATCATGTGGACCTGCACATCGTGGGGCCCATCGTGGTGTGCGGCGCCCTATGCGGCGTCCTGGGTGGCCTGTTGAGCCGTCTCATCCTGTGGCCCCAGCATCGCCCCGACTTTCCCCTATGGCGCTGGCGCACGGTGCACCCCATCCTGTTTGCCGGCGGGTGCGGTCTTTTGGTGGCCTTGCTGGGCTGGCTGGGGGGCGGGCTGTCCTATGGCAGCGGCTATGGCATCACGCAACATGTGGTGTCGGGTCAGACCACGTTGCCCTGGCACGCGCCTATCACCCGTTTTCTGGCCACTCTGGTCAGTTATCACTCGGGCATTCCGGGCGGGATCTTTGCCCCGTCCCTGGCCGTGGGTGCCGCGGTGGGCAGCAACATCAGCGCCTTCTTTGGTCCCGAGGTGAGTGCCATTCCGGTGGTGACCCTGTGCATGACGGGGTTTCTGGCGGCCGTCACCCAGGCGCCCATCACTTCGGCCATCATCGTCATGGAAATGGTGGACGGGCACAACATGGTCTTGAGTCTCATGG
>JAJZHC010000007.1 GCA_021804705.1 Pseudomonadota bacterium | reverse complement strand
TGGCTGGTTCAAAAGAAATCCGGATGAAGATCAAAAGCGTGCAAAACACGCGGAAGATCACCAAGGCTATGGAGATGGTCGCGGCCAGCAAGATGCGCAAGGCGCAGGAGCGGATGCGCGCTTCCCGGCCCTATGGCGAAAAGATCCGTAACGTGGCCTCCCACATGGCCCACGCGCACCCTGAGTACCAGCACCCCTTCCTGGTGCGCCGGGAGAGCGTGCGTCACGTCGGTGTCGTGGTGGTCACTTCGGACAAGGGGCTTTGCGGTGGCTTGAACACCAACGTTCTGAGAATGGTGGTCCAGTCCATGAAGCAGTGGGAAGAACAGGGCGCCAAGGTCCAAGCGGTGGCCATTGGCGGCAAGGGGCTGGGTTTTCTGCAGCGGGCTGGCGTGCCCATGGTGTCCCACGTCACGCATATGGGCGACACCCCCCATCTGGACAAGCTGATCGGTCCTGTCAAGGTGATGCTTGACCTGTACGCCGAGGGCAAGATCGATGCGGTTTATCTGGCTTACAACCGCTTCGTCAACACGATGAAGCAGGAGCCGACGATCGAGGCTTTGCTGCCTCTGCCCAAGACACGTCTGCAAGGAGCGGGTCCATCAACGTCCCTGGCCTGGGATTACATCTACGAACCCGATCCCCGGGCAGTCGTGGACCAACTGTTGTTGCGTTATGTGGAGGCGCTGGTGTACCAGGCTGTCGCTGAAAACATTGCCTCCGAACAAAGTGCGCGGATGGTCGCCATGAAGGCGGCATCGGACAACGCCGGCAACGTCATCGACGAGCTGCAGTTGATCTACAACAAGTCTCGCCAGGCTGCGATTACCAAGGAACTGTCCGAAATCGTCGGCGGTGCCGCTGCAGTTTAAATCTATTCAATAGTTAATGATTAGGACACGCAAATGAATCAAGGAAAAATTGTCCAGTGCATCGGTGCCGTGATCGATGTCGAGTTTCCCAGAGACCAAATGCCTGGTATTTATGACGCACTCGTCATGGACGGCAGCGAGTTGACCCTTGAAGTCCAGCAACAGTTGGGCGACGGGGTGGTTCGTACAATCGCCCTGGGCTCCTCCGACGGGCTGCGCCGCGGCATGATGGTGCAAAACACGGGCGCCCCGATTTCCGTGCCCGTGGGCCCGAAAACCCTGGGCCGCATCATGGACGTGCTGGGTCGCCCCATTGACGAAGCGGGCCCGGTGGGCGCCGAACAAACGGCCTCGATCCATCGCAAGGCACCTAGCTATGAAGAGCTGTCTCCCAGTCAGGAACTGCTGGAAACCGGAATCAAGGTGATTGATTTGATCTGCCCCTTTGCCAAAGGCGGCAAGGTCGGCCTGTTCGGTGGCGCTGGTGTCGGCAAAACCGTCAACATGATGGAACTGATCAACAACATCGCCAAGGCACACGGTGGTTATTCCGTGTTTGCCGGGGTAGGTGAGCGGACCCGTGAAGGGAACGACTTCTACCATGAAATGAAAGACTCCAACGTGCTGGACAAGGTGGCGCTGGTGTACGGGCAGATGAACGAGCCTCCCGGCAACCGCCTGCGGGTTGCTCTGACCGGCTTGACCATGGCCGAATATTTCCGTGACGAAGGGCGCGATGTACTGCTGTTCGTGGACAACATCTATCGCTTCACGCTGGCCGGTACGGAAGTTTCCGCACTGCTGGGTCGCATGCCCTCCGCCGTGGGTTACCAGCCAACACTGGCTGAAGAAATGGGGCGCCTGCAGGAACGGATTACCTCTACCAAGGTGGGTTCGATCACCTCCGTGCAGGCCGTCTATGTGCCCGCCGATGACTTGACCGACCCGTCCCCGGCAACCACTTTCCTGCACCTGGATTCCACCGTGGTGCTGTCGCGCGACATCGCTTCCCTGGGGATTTATCCTGCAGTGGATCCGCTGGACTCCACATCCCGCCAGCTGGATCCATTGGTGGTGGGCGAAGACCATTACAATACGGCGCGAGCCGTACAGGCCACCCTGCAGCGCTACAAGGAACTGCGTGACATCATTGCCATTCTGGGCATGGACGAACTCTCCCCCGATGACAAGCTGGTGGTGGCGCGAGCCCGAAAGATCCAGCGCTTCCTGTCCCAGCCCTTCAACGTGGCGGAGGTCTTTACCGGCGCTCCGGGCAAATACGTCACCCTGGCTGAAACCATCAAGGGCTTCAAGGGCATCGTCAACGGCGACTATGACGCCCTGCCGGAACAGGCTTTCTATATGGTTGGCACCATTGAAGAGGCCGTTGAGAAAGCCAAGACGCTGCAATAACGGAGAGAAGAGATGGCTAACTTGATCCATGTGGATGTGGTCAGTGCAGAAGAGCAGATTTTCTCGGGTCATGCCGAGTTTGTTGTTCTGCCTGGCGAAATGGGCGAGCTCGGAATTTATCCGCGGCACACGCCCCTGATCACGCGCATCCGCCCCGGGACGGTTCGCCTCCGGATTCCCGGACAGAATGCGGAAGAATTGATTTTTGTCTCGGGGGGCATTCTGGAAGTTCAGCCAGACAGCGTCACCGTACTGGCTGATACCGCTGTTCGGGGCCACGACCTGGACGAAGCCAAAGCCCTGGAAGCCAAGCAGCGTGCAGAAGAAGCCATGCTGGACCGTTCTTCCGAGATCGATTATGCCAAGGCGACGGCTGAACTTGCAGAGGCCATGGCGCAACTGGCCGCCATTCAAAGGTTGCGCAAGGGCTCGCACTGAACGCGACAGCCCTGGACATCGTCATCCTTGCCGCAGGCCAGGGCAAGCGCATGAATTCGGCCTTGCCCAAAGTGCTGCATCGGCTTGCCGCCAAACCGCTGTTGCAGCATGTTGTGGACACAGCGCAAACCCTTTCCCCGCAAAGCATCACGGTGGTCCATGGCCACCACGCAGAAGCAGTCAAGTCAGGCACCACCTTGACGGGGCTGCAGATTCATTGGGTCCTGCAGGAACCGCAGCACGGTACGGGGCACGCATTGATGCAGGCGCTGCCGTACCTTTCCCGAGAAGCCACCATCCTCGTACTCTATGGCGATGTGCCGCTGCTGCAGACCGGAACCCTGCGTCGACTGACTGCATTGGCCCAGAATGGGCAATGCCTGGCGCTCCTCGTACAAAACACGCCTGCCCCGACGGGTTATGGACGGATCGTGCGCGATGGGGTGGGTCAGGTGGTGGCGATTCGTGAAGAAAAGGACGCCTCGCCCGCAGAAAAAACCATTACCGAAGTGAATACCGGCATCATGGCCATCCCGGGCGCGCACCTGGCCCACTGGTTGAGTCGCCTCTCCTGTGAAAACGCTCAGAACGAGTATTATCTCACTGACATTGTTGCGTTGGCGGTGGCGGATGGCGTGCCGGTCAGGACGTCTGTGCCATCCAGCCCGTGGGAGGCCCTGGGTGTGAATAGTAAAAAGCAGTTGGCAGAGCTGGAGCGCATCCATCAGCGCGAAATGGCAGAGGGACTTCTGGAGGCGGGAGTGACGCTATCCGATCCGGCGCGCCTGGATGTCCGGGGAACGCTGACATGCGGCAGGGATGTCCTGATCGACATCAATTGCGTGTTTGAAGGTAAAGTTGTCCTGGGCGATGGGGTCCGTATCGGGCCGCATTGCGTGCTCAGCAATTGTCATGTTGACGAAGGCACCGTCATCCACGCTTTTTGCCACCTGGAAGGCGTGCATGTGGGCAGGCACAACCGCATTGGCCCTTACGCCCGGTTGCGCCCGGGAGCCCACACCGCAAGCGAGGTTCACATCGGCAATTTTGTGGAAATCAAAAACAGCACTTTGGGGGACGGGACCAAGGTCAACCATCTCTCTTATGTTGGGGACAGTACCGTGGGCAAGCGCGTCAACGTCGGCGCCGGAACGATTACCTGCAATTACGATGGCGTCAATAAACACCGCACGATCATTGAAGACGATGTCTTCATTGGCTCGGACACCCAGCTCGTGGCGCCGGTGACCGTAGGCCAGGGCGCCACGATCGGGGCCGGATCCACCATCGTCAATGCGGCACCTCCAGACCAGCTGACCCTGTCACGCGCAAAACAGGTCAGTTTGCCGCGCTGGAGACGCCCCCTCAAAAAGACCTGATCGCCTACAGCCCCCTGGCCTTGATTTCCTGACGGATCAGGTCGTCCAGAACGGGAAAGAGGGCGCCATTGCCCCCTGCCATGCTGGGTGAGGTACGAAACTTTCCATCAACGATCAGAGTCGGGACCGCATCAACGCCATATTCCATGGCTTTCTGGTCGCCGCGTTGCACCTTGCTCTGGATGGCAAAGGAATTGAACGCATCGACAAACTTCTGGCGATTGACCCCTTGCTTTTCAATCCAGTCGAACAGGGTGTCCTGTGCGGAAAGGTTGATCCCTTCCGTATGCAGGGCAGCAAAAATCTTGAGGTGGAGCCGATCCACTTCATTGATGGCTTCCAGCGCATAGTAGGCCTTGGCAAGGGTGGTCCATTGCGAGCGCCCAAAACTGACCGGAATGCGTTTGAACACCACGTTGGACGGCAGCTTTTTGGCCCAAGGTTCAATCATCGGGCCCAGCGAGTTGCAATGCGGGCAAGCATAGGAAAACACTTCCACCACCTCCACCTTCTTTCCCGAGTCAGTGGGACGCGCAGGAACCACCAGCGCATAGTCCCGATCGACGACAGCGGCGAATGAGATGGATGAAGCCAAAAAACCGGCGATGACGAGCATGCTGCCTGCTTTGAAAAGCCATTTCATGATGATTCTGTCTCCATTTAACGGGATGATGCGTCTTTGGGTTTGACCGAGTTCACTTTGATGATGTTCGTGGAAATGCCATTATTTTTGAGCGTAGCCACCAGGGTGCGGACCTCGTCCACGGATACGATGGGGCCAACGCGTACGCGATAGAGCGATTTGTCTCCTGTCTCGGGGGAGAGCACGGCAGCATCGACGCCCATCAGGGCCAGGTTGGCGCGCTGGTTTTCGGCTTCGGATTCCCTGGCAAATGCGCCCGTTTGCACAAAGTAGCTCACGGCAGAGGGTTCGGCTGATTTGGGCGGAATGGCGTCTTCCGGAGCGGGAAGTGCCGTTGCAGCCTGGGGGGGGGCCACGGCGTCCACGGCAGGAGGAGCAGCATTACCCTGGCCGGAAATTTGCGGTGCTGGACTTGCAGTACCGGCACTCACCGGGCTGGGGTTCATCAGGCCCTGTCGTGAAATATCGGGCATTTCCGCAATGGGTTTATCCGTTGCCGTCGAGGACTGGGCGGAATGGGATACAAAGGGGCTGGGCATGTGAGAGACGTAAAGCGCTACGGCGGCGGAGAGCCCCACGCCCAGGACGAGTCCGAGCAAAAGCCCCTTCAGAAAAGGCATGTCCGGTGTCGGCGCTGGCTTTGGTCGTTGTTCAGGGGAGCGTTGCGTCATCGGTTGAGTATCCTTACATTGTTTCCGGTGCACTGACGCCCAGTAGCGCCAGTCCATCGCGAAGCACCGTCGCCACGGCAGTGATCAACGCCAGTCGCGCCAATTTCAGTGGTTCATCATCCACCAAAAACTGCACTGCATTGTAATAACTGTGCAGGGCTGCTGCGAGATCCTTGAGGTAAAAGGCCACCATATGTGGCGCATATTCGCGCGCTGCCAGTTCGATGGTCTCGGGATACTCCCGCAACCATTGCATCAGGGCAAACTCTTGTGGGCTGTCGAGTGGGTCAAGTGCCGCATGTGCCAGCAGGCCCGGATCACCGCCCCATTTTGCCAGCACGCTGTGAATGCGTGCGTGAGCGTACTGGACATAATATACGGGGTTGTCATTGCTTTCCGATTTGGCGAGATCGAGATCAAAATCGAGGTGCTGGTCGGATTTGCGCAGCACATAGAAGAATCGGGCAGCGTCCCGGCCCACCTCCGTGCGAAGCTCGCGCAGGGTGACAAATTGTCCCTTGCGGGTGGACATTTGTGCTTTCGTGCCATGACGGTAGAGGCTGACGAACTGGACCAGCGGCACCTGCAACCGTTCTGCCGGAAGCCCCAGTGCCATCAGCGCTGCTTTGACGCGCGGGATGTAGCCGTGATGGTCGGCACCCCAGACGTCCACAATGAGGTCAAAGCCGCGGGCCAGCTTGTTGGCATGGTAGGCAATGTCTGATGCAAAGTAAGTGAAAATGCCGTTCTCCCGCTGAACCACGCGATCCTTTTCATCTCCAAAGGCGCTGGAACGAAACCAGCGAGCCCCGTCCTGCTCGTAAACATGGCCTGCTGTCGTCAATTGTTCCACGACCCGGGCCACAGAGCCGTCGTCGTACAGCGATTGCTCGGAAAACCATTCGTCAAATATCACGCCAAACGCTTCCAGATCGCCGCGGCAGTCGGCCAGCTGCTCATGCAGGGCAAGCTGGTGCACCACGCGGTAATCCTCTCCCAGCAGGGATTTGGCGTTGGCGATCAACACGTCCATATGGATTTCGTTTTGATCGTCAGCGGCCTGATCCTCATCAGCCTGCCTGACGGCAATGCCGGGTGTGCCGCGCAGGACTGCTTCGTCGGGCCGGACAAGGCGCGCGTTCTCGACCTGGCGCAGACGCTGCGCCATGTCACCGACATAGTCCCCCTGATAGCCGTTGGGCGGAAAGGCGATATGTGAACCAAAACCGGTCAGGTAACGCAACCAGGTTGAAACTGCCAGGATGTCCATCTGGCGACCGGCATCATTGACGTAATATTCGCGCTGAACGCGGTAGCCTGCCTTGTCCAGAATGTTGGCCAGGGAAGCACCAAAGGCGGCCCCCCGGCCGTGCCCCACATGCAGCGGACCGGTGGGGTTGCTGGAGACGAATTCCACCTGGACACGGCGTTGCCGCCCAAGATCCACCCGGCCCCATGCGTTGTTTGCGCCCAGCACAGCCGTGACCACGGAGTGCTTGGCTGCGGCCGTCAGAAAAACATTGATGAAGCCAGGGCCAGCCACCTCGATTCTTTCAACCAGATCCGAGGGCGGCACGGCGGCGACCAGGGCCAGGGCCAGTTCGCGGGGCGGGCGGCGCGTGATTTTGGCCAGTTGCAGGGCCAGGGTGCAGGCAAACTCGCCGTGGTCGGCCTGACGCGGCCGTTCCAGAAGGATTTCGGCTTCACTGTCCGGGGCAACCGTATGGACGGCATGGCGAAGCAGGGCGACGATGCGCGCTTGCAGGGTAGGGGTGTGAGATTCAGTCATCAGGATCGTCTTTTCAATAGGACATTATAAGGGGCTTGGTGTCGGCGATCATAATTCCAGAGGGTCCACGTCCAGAACCCAGCTGACACGGGAACGCGCCATGGCGAACAAATGGCTTTGCCAGGTCGTCAAAAACGCCTGAAGCCGGCCGCGATGACTGCACTGCGCCAGCAACTGCATGCGGGTTTTGCCCGCCAGCCGGGCCATGGGGGCAGGAACCGGGTCATAGATCTCGATGCCCCCCGCAAGGGGGCGGGCTTTTTCCACCGCCTCGGCCATGAAGGACTCCACATGGCCGGGGTTTTCGGCAGCAGCACGAAGAATGGCCTGATACATAAAGGGAGGGAATCCGGCCAGGCGTCTTTGTTCCAGCTCGCGCTTGGCAAAAGCCTCGTAATCATGCTGCAGCAGCGCGCCAAACAACGGGTGGTCCGGAAAGGCCGTCTGGATCATTACCTCCCCCGGCCGGTCTGCACGTCCTGCACGGCCTGCCACCTGAACCAGTTGTGAAAACAGGCGCTCGCTGCCCCGGAAGTCGCTGCTGAAAAGTGCGCCATCCACATTGAGAGCCGCCACCAGGGTAATTTTTGGAAAATCATGACCTTTGACCATGATCTGGGTTCCGACGATGATGTCCACGTCTCCTTCTTGAATGGCTGTTGCCGTTTCCGCCCAGGCGTCGCGCCGCGACAGCGAATCACTGTCCACGCGAAGAATCCTTGCGCTGGGGAATTGTTCGCGCAATTGCGCTTCGATTTTCTGCGTTCCCTCTCCCGTGGATTCCAGGCGGGTATTGCCGCATTCCGGACAGTGCGTGGGAATGGGACGCTGATCGCCACAATGATGGCAGCGCAACTGCCGGGCGCGCAGGTGCACCACCATGCGCGCGCTACAGCGGTCACACGCGCAGACCCAGCCGCATTGGCCACACAGCAGCACGGGTGCATAGCCGCGCCGGTTGATGAAGACCAGGCTTTGCTCTGCGCGCGCCAGGCGTTGACCCAATGCCGTTAATAGGGGTTTTGCAATCGACTGGGGCGAATGCCTGGGCGGGGCGGCGATCATTTCGATCAGTGGCAGGCGTGCCCCGGGCTGGGCCCGTTGCGACAACGTGAGCAGTTGATATCGGCCCGACTGACTGTTCCACCAGGACTCCAGCGCCGGTGTGGCCGATCCCAATACTACCGGGATCTGCAGCATCCGGGCGCGAACGATGGCCAGGTCACGCGCCGAATAACGCAAGCCTTCCTGCTGCTTGTACGAGGCGTCATGTTCTTCGTCCACCACGATGAGGCCCAAGCGGGGAATGGGGCAGAGTACTGCCAGGCGTGTGCCCAGAATGACCGAAGCTTCGCCGCTTTGTGCCTTGAGCCAGCGCGAGACGCGTTCCTTCTCTCCCAGATTGCTATGCAGGCTCACCATCGAAATGTCGGGTAATCGTTGGCGGAAGCGCAGTTCAAATTGCGGCGTGAGGTTGATCTCAGGGGTCAGTACCAGTACCTGCTTTCCCTGCTGCACCCAATGCTGGATGGCGTTGAGATAAACCTCGGTTTTACCGCTTCCTGTAATGCCCTTGAGCAAAAAGGGCCGAAATCCGGCATCTTGCGAACGGATGGCGGCTACTGCCACAGCCTGATCCGCCGTTAGCGTCGGGAAAGCGACGGCTTCCGGAACGGAGGGTCTGGATTGTCGCTTGGGGGGAGTCCAGCCCGAAATTCTGCGCAAACCCGGAGGCAGGGCGTTGAGTACGACCGGGCCCAGCGGATGATGGTAGTACTCGCTGCAAAAACGCAAAAAACCGAGATCCGATGCGGATAAGGCTGGCACATCCCGCCACAGGATACTGATCGGCTTGATCTGTTCCACAGGGTGGAGAGACGACGCATTGACGGCCAGAATGATGCCAACCTTCTGCTCCTGCCCAAAGGGAACCAGGACGCGCCGGCCTACATCGTCCGCCATGGCCGTGGGCGCTTCGTAATCAAAGAGGCGATCGAGGGGGATGTCTAGAGCGACCTGGACAATCGGCATGGGTTGCGGGTTTTCAGCGCTTTTTGGCTGGGAACGCGGGTCTGGCCGGGCTGTGGATAACTCTGTTCATAACTCCCTGCCAGGCTGAAATTCATGATCCATTTGTGGGGGCCATGTGTTGAGACTGCACCCCGCGGAATTAAATGTACATTACAAATCAATGAGTTATGCGCAAACATGCGCTAAGTGTCTTGATTTTTATGCATTTGTTTCCACGAGATTACAATTGTGCATAAGCACAATGAAGGAATGCATTGAATCGTTCCGTTGTCAACGGGATTTGCGACTTAATGCATGTACGGCTTCCACCATGGCAGCAACATTTTCAGGGTCGGTAAAGCGCGAAATGCCATGGCCCAAATTGAACACATGGCCGTCGCCAGGGCCAAATCCTTCGAGAATACGGGCTACCTCGCGGCGAATGACTTCGGGGGTGCCAAACAGGACGGAGGGGTCCATGTTGCCCTGCAGCGCAACACGATCTCCGATGCGACGACGGGCTGTAGCCATGTCCGTGGTCCAGTCCAGGCCTACGGCATCAAACCCGGCCTCGGCGATGGCCTCAAGCCATAAGCCGCCACCCTTGGTAAACACAATGCTGGGAATGCGATGCCCCTCCGCATGCCGCGTCAGGCCGGCTGCGATGCGCGACAGGTAAGCCAGGGAAAACTCATGGTAGGCCGGCGTGGTCAGTGTTCCGCCCCAGGTGTCAAACACCATCACGGCCTGGGCTCCGGCGGCGATCTGGGCATTCAGGTAGAGAATGACGGCTTCGGTGGTGGTTTCCAGGATATGGTGCAGCAAGTCGGGGCGTCGGTACAGCATGCCCTTGATGTGCCTGAAATCATCCGAGCCCCCTCCTTCCACCATGTAGCAGGCCAGGGTGAACGGGCTGCCTGAAAAGCCGATCAGGGGCACGGAACCCCCCAGGGCTTTTCTGATCTGGGCCACGGCATCCAGGACATAGCGCAGATGTTCGGTGGGGTCAGGGGCCGTGAGGTTGCGTACTTCCCATTCATCACGCAGCGGCCGCTCCAGCTTGGGCCCTTCGCCCTCGGCAAAATAGAGCCCAAGCCCCATGGCGTCCGGGATGGTCAGGATGTCGGAAAACAGGATGGCGGCATCCAGGGGGTAGCGCGCCAGGGGCTGCAGCGTGACTTCGGTAGCCAGGTCAGGATTCTTGCACAGATCCAGAAAGCTTCCTGCCCGCGCCCGCGTGGCGTTGTATTCCGGCAGGTAACGGCCAGCCTGACGCATGATCCAAAGGGGCGTATACGCCGTGGGTTGGCGCAACAGCGCTTTGAGAAAGGTATCGTTTTGGAGCATGCTGGCCCTTATCGGGGAAGGCTGGAACTGCCCATGAGAAATTCATCCACTGCGCGTGCCACCTGGCGGCCTTCACGAATGGCCCAGACCACCAGGGACTGGCCGCGACGCATGTCGCCTGCAGCAAACACTTTGGGAAGCGAGGTTTGATACTGCTCGGTATTGGCGGCCACATTGCCGCGCGCATCGAGGGCCACACCGAGCTGCTGCAGCAGTCCTGCGTGGACCGGGTGCAGATAGCCCATGGCCAGCAGCACCAGATCTGCCTTGATCTCGAATTCCGACCCCGCAACCTCAGACATGGCCATCTGGCCGTTGCCATCCTGTTTCCACTCCAGGCGCACGGCCTGAAGCTTTTCGAGGCGGCCATCGCTGCCCTTGAAGGCTTTCGTGGCCACGCTCCAGTCCCGGTTGCAACCCTCTTCCTGTGAGGAAGACGTCCGCAGTTTCATGGGGTAATTGGGCCAGACGAGGGGCTTGTTCTCCTTTTCGGGGGGCCGGGGCATCAATTCAAACTGCGTGACCGAGGCCGCACCCTGGCGGATAGAGGTGCCGACGCAATCCGAACCCGTATCTCCGCCGCCGATCACCACCACATGCTTGCCGGTGGCCAGGATCGGATGGGCGACGTCATCTCCGGCATTGCGTTTGTTTTGTTGCGGCAGAAACGACATGGCAAAGTGCACGCCGCTGAGCTCGCGTCCGGGTACGTTGAGATCACGCGGTTGTTCAGAACCACCGGTCAGGACCACGGCATCGAAATCAGCCAGCAGGGCCGAAGCTTCTAACGTCACGCCCACATGCTGGTTGGTCTGAAACTCGACACCTTCCGCCGCCATTTGTGCCATGCGACGGTCAATCAGGTGCTTTTCCATCTTGAAATCGGGAATGCCATAGCGTAACAACCCGCCGATGCGATCGTTCTTCTCGAATAGCACCACGGCATGCCCCGCACGAGCCAGCTGCTGGGCAGCGGCCATGCCGGCAGGCCCCGAACCAACCACGGCCACGCGCTTTCCGGTCTTGCGCTGGGCGATCTGGGGCTGAATCCAGCCCGATTCCCAGCCTTTATCGATGATGCTGTGCTCGATGTTCTTGATCGTGACCGCATCATCATTGATGTTGAGGACGCAGGCTGCTTCACAGGGTGCAGGACAGATGCGACCCGTAAACTCCGGAAAGTTGTTGGTGGAATGCAGGGTGTCCAGGGCCTCTTTCCAAAAACCGCGGTACACCAGGTCGTTCCAGTCCGGGATGATGTTGTTGACCGGGCACCCGGTTTGGCAAAACGGAATCCCGCAATCCATGCAACGCGCGCCCTGGCGGCTGAGATCTGCATCCGTCAGGGGTAACGTGAATTCGCGGTAAAACCCGATACGCTCGGACGGGGGCAAGGATGCCGGATCCTGCCTTTTGATTTCCATGAAGCCGGTGATTTTACCCATGGTGATCTGTTCTCCGTTCTGCATCCTGTTGCTGTTCTGCTGCCAGCTCCATCAAGGCCCTACGGTATTCCATGGGCATGACCTTGACGAAGCGGGGCAGGAACTGATCCCAGTGATCCAGGATGTCACGCGCCCGGCTGCTGTTGGTATAGTGAAGATGATTTTCGATGAGCTTCTTCAGAAGCACGCAGTCACGCTCGCCCAGGTGGTTGACCTTCACCTTGCCGTGGCTGTCGAGATTGCCGCGGGACTCTTCCGAGGCGTTGTCTTCTTCAGGAATGGGTTCCAGCTCCACCATGGCCAGGTTGCAACGGTGCTCGAAATCGCCAGCCTCATCCAGGACATAGGCTACCCCGCCACTCATGCCCGCGGCAAAGTTGCGGCCCGCTTCACCCAGAACCACCACGGTGCCGCCGGTCATGTATTCACAGCCATGGTCGCCCACGCCTTCCACCACTGCAGTGGCGCCAGAATTGCGTACGGCAAAGCGCTCGCCCGCAACACCGCGGAAATAACACTCGCCGCCTACAGCACCGTACAACACGGTATTGCCGACAATGATGTTTTCTTCAGGCTTGATGGGACAATCGGCGGCAGGGTAGATCACGATGCGCCCGCCAGAAAGGCCCTTGCCCACATAATCGTTGGCTTCGCCTTCCAGTTCCAAGGTGATGCCATGCGCCAGGAAGGCGCCAAAGCTTTGCCCTGCGGTGCCGTGGGCGCGTACGACGATGGTGTCGTCGGGCAGCCCTGCATGGCCGTGGCGGCGGGCCACTTCTCCAGACAACATGGCGCCGATCGTGCGATTGACGTTGCGTACGGCTGTTTCAATGATCACGGGTTGTCGTTGCTCGAGGGCGGGTTTGGCCTGAGCAATCAACTGGTGGTCCAGGGCACGCCCCAGACCGTGATCCTGACGCTCCTTCCAGGAGCGGGCCACGTTGCCGGGCATGTCCGGGCTGTGGAAGATCCGGGAGAAATCAAGGCCCCGTGCCTTCCAGTGGGAAATGCCCTGCTTCATGTCGAGCATGTCGACCCGACCCACCATGTCATCGAAGGTACGGAAGCCCATCTGGGCCATGTACTCGCGAACCTCTTCAGCGACGAAGAAGAAATAGTTGATGACGTGCTCGGGCTGTCCGGTAAATTTCTTGATCAGCTCGGGGTCCTGGGTGGCCACGCCAACCGGGCAGGTATTGAGGTGGCATTTGCGCATCATGATGCACCCCTCCACCACCAGCGGGGCCGTGGCAAAGCCGAATTCGTCAGCGCCCAGCAAGGCGCCAACCACCACGTCGCGCCCCGTTTTCATCTGGCCATCCGCCTGGACGCAAATGCGTCCGCGCAGGCGGTTGAGCACCAGTGTTTGCTGGGTCTCGGCCAGTCCCAGCTCCCAGGGTGAGCCGGCATACTTGATGGAGGAAAGCGGGGAGGCGCCGGTACCGCCGTCATGTCCTGAAATGGTCACATGATCCGCATGGGCCTTGGAAACGCCCGCGGCGATTGTGCCCACGCCGATCTCGGAGACCAGTTTGACGCTGATGCGGGCACCCGGATTGACGTTCTTGAGATCGTGGATCAACTGTGCCAGATCTTCAATCGAATAAATATCGTGGTGCGGTGGCGGTGATATCAGACCGACACCGGGCACTGAATGACGCAGCTTGCCGATGTATTTGCTGACTTTGTGCCCGGGCAGCTGGCCGCCTTCGCCGGGCTTGGCGCCTTGGGCCATCTTGATCTGGATGTCGTCGGCATTGACCAGGTATTCGGCGGTCACCCCGAAACGCCCGGAAGCCACCTGCTTGATGGCCGAACGCATGGAATCGCCGTTGGGCATGGGCTTGAAGCGTTGTGGATCTTCTCCGCCCTCCCCGGTATTGGATTTGCCGCCGATGCGGTTCATCGCAATGGCCAGCGTGCTGTGCGCCTCATGGGAAATGGAGCCCAGTGACATGGCACCCGTGGCAAAGCGTTTGACGATGGACAGTGCGGGTTCCACCTCGGAGAGCGGGATGGGCTGGTCGGCGTGCCTGATTTCAAACAGCCCGCGCAGGGTCATCAGTCGCTGGGACTGGTCGTTGATGGCCTTGGCATATTCGCGATAGGTACTGTAGTTCCCCGTGCGCGTGGCGTTTTGAAGCTTCGAGATGCTTTCGGGCGTCCACATGTGGGCTTCGCCGCGGATGCGGTAGGCGTATTCGCCGCCAGCGTCCAGGGCGTCACGGTACAGCGGCGCATCGGAGAAAGCCTGCTGGTGCAAGCGCAGCGATTCTTCAGCCACTTCAAACAGGCCAATGCCTTCCACGGTGCTGGCAGTGCCGACGAAGTAATGTTTGACGAACCCGGAGTTGAGTCCGATGGCTTCAAAAATCTGCGCCCCGCAATAGGACTGGTAGGTGGAGATGCCCATCTTGGACATGACCTTGAGCAACCCCTTGGAAACGGCTTTGACGTAGCGTTTGCGGGCTTCCTTGAGTTCCAGGTCCTGGGGCAGGTAGTGGCCCATGACGGCCAGGGTCTCAAAGGCGAGGTAGGGGTGTACGGCTTCGGCGCCGTAGCCGGCCAGCAGGGCAAAATGGTGTACTTCACGGGCAGAGCCCGTTTCCACGACGATTCCGGTGCTGGTACGCAGGCCATTTTTCACCAGATGATGGTGGACGGCGGCGGTGGCCAGCAGCGCCGGGATCGCCAGCCGCTGTGCGTCCATATCGCGATCGGAGAGGATCAGGATGTTGCTGCCTGCGCGTACTGCAGCCAAGACGGCATGGCAGAGCGCCTCCAGGGCATGCGACATGCCGGCGGCCCCTTCGGTGACCGGGTAGCACATGGATAGCGTTGCAGAGCGAAACTGACCCTGGGTGAAATCGGATATCACCCTGATCTTTTCCATGTCATCCGGCGTCAGGACCGGCTGGCTGACTTCCAGGCGGGGCTGGGGGGTGGCCGCATCAAATCCCAACAAGTTGGGTCTGGGACCGATGAACGACACCAAGGACATCACCAGCTCTTCACGGATGGGATCAATAGGTGGGTTGGTGACCTGGGCAAACAGCTGCCTGAAATACTGGTAGAGCGTCTTGGGCCGATTCGACAGCACGGCCAGCGGCGTGTCGTCGCCCATCGAGCCCACGGCTTCCTGGCCGCTGGCTGCCATGGGTGCAAGCAGAAACTTGAGTTCTTCTTCGGTGTAGCCAAAAGCCTGTTGCTGATCCAGAAGCGAGACCTTCGACTGTTGCGCTGCCGCCGCGGGAGCGGCAGGCAGATCCTCAATGCGGGTCTGGGTTTTGGACAGCCACTGGCGGTAGGGGTGCGCCGCTGACAGTTGCTGCTTGAGTTCGGCATCGCTGACGATGCGCCCCTGCTCCAGATCGATCAGGAGCATCTTGCCCGGCTGCAGGCGCCATTTCTTGATGATCTTGCTCTGTGGGATATCCAGCACGCCCATTTCAGAGGCCATCAACACGATGTCGTCGCTGGTCTGCAAATAACGGGCAGGCCGCAATCCATTTCGGTCCAGGGTGGCGCCGATCTGGCGGCCATCGGTGAAGGCCACGGCGGCGGGCCCATCCCAGGGTTCCATCAGGGCTGCATGGTACTCGTAATAGGCGCGCCGTTCCTCGTCCATGAGCGGGTTGCCCGCCCACGCCTCGGGGATCAGCATCGTCATGGCCTGTACCAGGGGGTACCCGCCAGCCACCAGCAACTCCAGCGCGTTGTCAAAACAGGCTGAATCTGACTGGCCTTCCACGATGAGCGGCCAGATCTTGTCCAGGTCTTCGCCCAGGAAGGAGGAAGCCGTAGCACCCCGCCGCGCGGCCATCCAGTTGACGTTGCCGCGCAGGGTGTTGATTTCTCCGTTGTGTGCAATCATCCGGAAGGGATGCGCCAGATCCCAGGTGGGGAAGGTGTTGGTGGAAAAGCGCTGATGGACCAGGGCCAGCGCCGAGACCATGGTGGGGTCATTGAGGTCGCTGTAATACTGGCCCACCTGGTCGGCAAGCAGCATGCCCTTGTAGATGAGGGTACGTGACGAGAGCGAGGGCAGGTAAAACTGGGTGCGCCCAATGCCTTGTTTTGCAACCAGATGTTCGGCGCGCTTGCGCAGCACGAACAGTTTGCGTTCAAAGGCATTCTGATCGGGACATTGGGGTCCGCGGGCCAGAAAAAGCTGCCGGATCACGGGCTCCACCAGCCTGACGCTCTCACCCAGGCCGTGATTGTCGGTGGGGACATCACGCCAGCCCAGGACAATTTGTCCTTCCTCGGTGGCGCATTGCGTCAGGATTTGCTCGCAGGCTGTTCGCGCTGCGGGATCCTGGGGCAAAAACACCATGCCGACCGCATATTCGCCCAGAGCGGGCAGGGCAATCTGGCGTGCGGCCGCCTCCTTGCGCAGAAAAGCGTCCGGCATTTGAATCAGGATTCCGGCACCATCGCCGGCCAGCGGGTCTGCCCCGGTGGCCCCGCGGTGCGTCAGGTTTTCCAGGATCTTGAGTCCCTGCTGGACAATGGCATGGCTCTGGACCCCCTTGATATGGGCGACAAATCCCACACCACAGGCATCGTGTTCGTGGGCAGGGTCATACAAGCCCTGACGGGGGGGCGTCGAAACGTGGTTCAATCGAGTAACCTCTGCGTATTCAAATGATCAAGTGCAAGGGGGCGCCGGAGTCAAACCGCAGGCGAAGGCAGGGCTGTACGTGTACGCACCGGGCATAGGATGATACAGCCATCCCCCTTGCGGGGCAACATTTCAGGCTGGGGATTCCGGGATGCTGCCGATAAAGCGGCCATTTTCGGGCGACAGTACCGCGGCAACGGATTCAGCCGGGGCTTCACGGGTCAATATCGCCTGCCCCAGGGCCTTGAGCAGGACGAAGCGAATTTTTCCGGCCTCCACCTTCTTGTCCGAGGCCATGAGTTCAAGATAGCGCGCCACGCCGAGGTTTGGCGCGCGGCAAGGCAAACCGGCCCTGTGCATCAATGATGCGATGCGGGCCACATCGGCCGGAGTGATCCAGTGTAAACGCTCCGAGAGATCGGCAGCCAGCAGGGTTCCTGCGGCTACGGCCTCGCCATGCAGCCAGGTGCCATAGCCGGTACCGGCCTCGATGGCGTGTCCAAACGTGTGCCCGAGGTTGAGCAGGGCGCGCACACCTGTCGTTTCAAACTCGTCCAGCGCCACCACCTCAGCCTTGTTGCGGCAGGCTTCCAGAATGGCCTGACTGAGCACGTCCGGATCGCGTCGCATCAGGGCCTCCAGATGCTGGTCCAGCCAGTCCAGAAACGGCAGGTCCCGAATCAGGCCATATTTGATGATTTCAGCAACGCCAGAACGGAATTCGCGAACGGGCAGCGTGTCCAGCGTGGCCGTGTCGGCCAGCACCAGCCGGGGTTGGTGGAACGAGCCGATCAGGTTTTTGCCTACCGGATGATTGATTCCGGTCTTGCCGCCCACCGAAGAATCCACCTGGGCCAGCAATGTGGTGGGCATCTGGATGAGGGGGACGCCACGCAGGAACGTGGCAGCAGCGAAACCCGCCAGGTCGCCGATCACGCCCCCACCCAGGGCGATGACGGTGGTGTTGCGTTCACGGCGCTGGGCCAGCAGCGCATCGTGAATCTGGTGAAGTGACTCGCGGGTTTTGTGGGCTTCGCCGTCCGGCAGCACGATGGCCATGGAACGAACGCCTGAGGCCGAGAGCGTGCGCTGCAACCGGTCGAGATAGAGCGGCGCCACCGTGGTATTGGTGACAATGGCCACATCAGGTTGCGCCAGATGGGGCAGGATCAAGTCGGCCCGATCAAGCAGGCCAGACCCGATATGGATGGGATAAGGGGCGCCAGAGAGGTTAACAGTCAGGGTTTTCATGGGGTTGCTGTCGGGCAATTTCAGTTTCCAGTTGGTTTACCAGTCTCTGGACGCTCTGGTGCGCGGTATCGATGACAATGTGGGCCGTTTCCCGGTAGAGCGGATCCCGCTGATCGTAGAGATGCTGCAGGCGGGCCTTGGGGTCGGCGGTTTGCAGCAGGGGACGCGAGCGGTCGTGGCGGGTGCGGTGCCAGAGATCCTCTGCGGAGGCACGCAGGTAGATGACCGTGCCATGCCGGCGCAGCCGGTCCCGGGTTGCGGGACTCAGCACGGCGCCGCCACCTGTGGCCAGGACGATCCCCTGGCGCCTGACCAACTGGGCCATGATTTCTTCTTCGCGCAGGCGAAAGCCTGCTTCGCCTTCCAGTTCGAAGATCGTGGCGATGCGAACACCGGTGCGCGCCTCGATTTCCTGGTCGGAATCCACAAAAGTCAATTGCAGGCGCCGGGCCAATGCGCGGCCCACCGTTGTCTTGCCAGCACCCATCAGTCCGACCAAAAAAAAATTGTGATCTGCGTCCATCCGCCCATTGTATCCGAGCGACCCCTTATAATGCGGTTTAGACCATAGATGAGTGCGCCATGTCGCCACGAAGCTTTCTTTATCCTTTGGCCGTACTAGCTGCCCTGGGCCTGGTGGGACTGGGCATCATCGTGCTGACGCTGGCCCTGCTGTATCCCAATCTGCCCAGCCTCGAAACCATGACGGATTATCGCCCCAAGGTTCCGTTGCGTGTTTTTACCACCGACGACCAGCTGATTGGCGAATTCGGCGAAGAGCGGCGTGCCGTGCTCAAGCTTCAGGCTGTGCCATTGCGGATGCGCCAAGCCATCCTGGCGGCCGAAGATGACCGTTTTTACCAACATGGCGCGGTGGATTACCAGGGCGTGATGCGTGCCTTCCTGGCCAATGTGTTTTCGGCCAGCGCCAAGGAGGGGGCCAGCACCATCACCATGCAGGTAGCGCGCAACTTCTTCCTCAGCAATGAGAAGACTTACGCGCGCAAGTTGTCTGAAGTGCTCCTGGCCTACAAGATCGAAAGCAATTTGAGCAAGGACCAGATCCTCGAACTCTACATCAATCAGATTTACCTGGGGCAGCGGGCTTATGGGTTTGGGGCCGCGGCTTATGTCTATTACGGCCGCCCCCTCGAGCAACTCAGCGTTGCCGAGATGGCCATGCTGGCCGGCCTCCCCAAGGCGCCATCGCGTTACAACCCCGTCATCAACCCCAAGCGGGCCGCGTTGCGCCAGCAGTATGTATTGCGGCGCATGCATGACCTCAAGTTCATCAGTGACACCGAATACAACGAAGCGCTCCAACACCCGGGTCGCGTTGCACCGTTTCATTCGGGCTTCCTGCTCAAGGCGGATTATGTGGCTGAAATGGCGCGCCAGTACATGGTGCAAGCGTATGGCGACGAGGTCTACAACAAGGGTTACAAGGTGGTGACGACCTTGCTGAAGGCCGATCAGGACGCGGCCTACCGGGCTGTGCGCCAGGGCGTCATGGACTATGACCGGCGCCATGGTTATCGTGGGCCGGAAGATTTTGTGGAGCTTGCTGCTTCCGGGGTCTCTGAAGAAGACCTGGAAGACGCCCTCTCGGATACGGAAGTGAGTGACGACCTCTATCCTGGGGTGGTGACGGAAGCCTCCGAGAGGGAAGTGAGGGTGTACGTCAAATCCACCGGCATGATTTCCATCAAGGGGGATGGGCTTTCCTTTGCCAAATCGGCCCTGAGCCCCAAGGCGTCCGCTGACTTGCGAATCCGACGGGGGGCCATCATCCGCGTCAACCATGACGACAAGGGGGACTGGCAGATTATCCAGTATCCCAATGTCGAAGCCGCCCTGGTGTCACTCGATAGCCACAATGGCGCCATTCGCGCGCTGGTGGGCGGGTTTGACTTCAATCAGAACAAGTACAACCACGTCACGCAGGCATACCGTCAACCGGGTTCCAGCTTCAAACCCTTCATTTATTCTGCAGCCCTCGAAAAGGGCTTCACGCCGGCGACGCTCGTCAATGACACGCCTTTTTCCATCGACCCCGCGCAGAACGGTGGAGAGGCATGGGAGCCCCATAACTACGAAAATGAATACCTGGGACCGATCCGCGTGCGTGTGGCTTTGGCCAAATCCAAAAACATGGTGGCCATCCGCGTGCTCCAGGCAATTACGCCAGCCTACGCGCACCAATACATTACGCGCTTTGGCTTCGACCCCGAC
This sequence comes from Pseudomonadota bacterium, assembly GCA_021804705.1. Classification (GTDB taxonomy): domain Bacteria; phylum Pseudomonadota; class Gammaproteobacteria; order Burkholderiales; family Ferrovaceae; genus JAJZRV01. Next base: position 703 of record JAJZHC010000007.1, on the reverse strand, counting down.
AGGCACCAACCCTACCTCAGCATGGCGCTGGGTTCCGGCGCGGCAAGTCCCCTGCAGATGGCGGGGGCTTATGCCGTCTTTGCCAATGGCGGATTTCGCGTCAAACCCTTTTTCATTGACAGGATTCTGGATGCGCGCGGCAACGTGATCAGCCAGAACCGGCCGGTGGCGGCGGGCGAGGGCGCCGAGCAGGTGATTGACCCGCGCAACGCCTTCATCATGACCAGCATGCTGCGCGACGTCATCCGCATGGGCACGGCGACCAAGGCATTGAGCCTGGGGCGCCAGGACCTGGCGGGAAAGACGGGGACCACCAACGATCATGTGGATGCATGGTTTACCGGGTTCCAGCCCAGTCTGGTGGCCGTGGCCTGGGTGGGATTCGACAAGCCGGCATCATTGGGAGCCAATGAAACCGGGGCACAGGCCGCGTTGCCCATCTGGATTGCCTACATGGAACGCGCCCTGCGCACCATCCCGGAAAGCCTTCAGATCGTGCCGCCGGGCATTTCCGTCGTGAGTATCGATCCCAATACCGGAAAGCCTGACGACACAGGGCCCAACCGCATCACTGAATATTTCTATTCAGATCCTGCCAAGGTTCATTAGCCCCCAGGAGTAGACATGGCCTCTGCCAAGCGCAATCATCATCGGGAGCACCTGGCCTACCTTGCCGCACGGATCATGGCCGAGGACGGTACCG